>CAYWBJ010000139.1:0-14569 GCA_964456165.1 uncultured Gemmatimonadaceae bacterium
GTAGCGCTCGGCGTAGCCGTCGAGCGATTGCTGCAGGGGCTCGACCTCCTGCAGCAGCGGAGCCAGGGTCCGCCCCAGCTGCGCCAGATTCCACAGGGCGATCTGCGGCTGCTGTCCGAAGCGGTAGCGCCGGCCGTTGGCGTCGGTGGTGTTCGGCGTCCAGTTCGGGTCGTAGTCCTCGAGCCAGCCATAGGGGCCGTAGTCTATGGTCAGGCCGAGGATCGACATGTTATCGGTGTTCATCACCCCATGCACGAAGCCGACCCGCATCCAGTGGACGACCATGTCGGCGGTGCGCCGGCAGATCTCGTCGAACCAGTCGAAGTAGACGGCCGTGGAAGGCTCTCCGAGATGGGGGAAATCCGTGCGGATGGTGTAGTCCACCAGCTGCTGCAGCACCTCTATGTCGCCGCGTGAGGTGAAGATCTCGAAGTTGCCGAAACGCGTAAAGGAGGGGGAGACGCGGCAGACCACTGCGCCCGACTCGTTCTGTGGATTGCCGTCGTAGAACATGTCACGCACGACCTCGTCGCCGGTGAGCACCAGGCTCAGGGCGCGTGTGGTGGGAACACCAAGGTGGTGCATCGCCTCGCTGCAGAGGAACTCGCGGACCGAGGAGCGCAGCACCGCCAGTCCGTCTGCGGTGCGCGAGTACGGCGTGGGGCCGGCCCCTTTGAGCTGCAGCATCCAGCGCTCGCCGCCGCCGTTGACCGTCTCCCCCAGGTTGATAGCGCGGCCGTCCCCGAGCTGGCCGGCCCAGTTGCCGAACTGGTGTCCGCCATAACACATGGCGAACGGGTCCATGGGTTCCAGTACCCTGTTGCCGGAAAAGACCGCGGCGAAGTCGGTGGACTCGCAGACTTCGGGCAAGAGCTCGAGGGTCTCGCACATCTGGCGGGAGTAGGCGACCAGGGTTGGTTGCCGGGTGCGCACGGGCAAGACGCGCGAGAAGCAGGCGCCCAGCACCTGCCGCCGGGTGTTGGAGGAATCGGGGTCGGCGGGCAGCTCGCGGGTGAAGCGGTTGTCGAAGGTGAGATCTGCGAGCGAGTTGGCGGTCATCGGTGCCGGCGGCGCGTGGAAGACGGGATCGGCGAGAAATATCCTCATTTGTTCTGGATTATGCCATTGAGTAGGTTGCCCTCCGCCACCGGAAAGGTGAGCCTTCCTATCGTGAGCACCAGAAAGCTTCCGCTCGGAGAGCGCCGCGAGCAGGCCAGGCGCCGCCGCCGCCGGCTCATCCACAACAACGACGGGGACGATATCTCTTTCGAGGGGTCGGATACCCCCGAGGGATTCCTCTCCCACCGCTGCCAGCCCCTGCTCGGGACGCAGGTGGACACCCTCTGCTACGGCACCGGGGTGACCACCCTGTTCCACCACGACAGCGAAGTGGCCGAGACCCTGGAAAGCTGGGGACTCGATGGCTCGGAGCGCGATCCCTATGTGCGCAACCAAAGGGCGCTGCGCGAACAGGGGCTCGACTCGCTGCGCCTTGTCGCCGATTTCGCGCATGTCCACGATCTGGAGGTGCTCTGGTCGCACCGGATGAACGACGTGCACGACTCGGCACCGGATCACGAGTGGATTCTGGCGCGGCACAAGCGGGAGCACCCGGAGTTGCTGATGGGGACGCCCGCAGCGCGCCAGGTTCACCAGGTGCAGACGCCGCGCTGGTGGTGGTCGGCCTACGACTTCGAGCGCTCGGAGATCCTCGACCATCTTTGCGCTATCCAGAGCGAAGTGTGCGAGAGGTACGAGATCGACGGCGTCGAATGCGACTATTTCCGCAACCCGATGTTTTTCCGCACCAACCTCGATTTCGAGCCGGCGACGGGAGCGCAGGTTGCGGTGATGACCCAATTCCAACGTCGTCTCCGCGGCATTCACCTGGCCGCAGGCGAAGCGCGCGACAGGCTGCTGCTGACGGCGGTCAGGGTACCGGCGACCGAGGAGCGCTGTCTCTACACCGGCATCGACATCCGCACCTGGCTGGCCGAGGGGCTGGTGGACCTGTTGTTCGTCTCCGGCGGCTACCTGCCTTTCACCGAGCCGGTCGGGGGGCTGCTGGGGCTGGCCGGTGCGTTCGATGTGCCGGCCTACGTGTCGTTCAATACGCCACTGCTCACCCGCGATCGGGAGCGGCCGCTGGAGTCGCTGCGCGGAGCGGCGCAGAACGCCTGGCAGGCTGGCGCCGACGGTCTGCAGCTGTTCAACTGCTTCGATGGCTGGTACGATCGCCGATGGGTGGCCGACATCGGCTCGCCGGCAACCCTGGAGGGCACCGACAAGGTGTTCGGCATCGACCGGCGCGGCTGGATCAAGGGGGCCTATCGGGCCGCGATCGTCCAGGACCACGGTCTGTCGATAGAGATTGCCGGCGGCGCTTCCGAACGAGAGATTCATCTGCCGGTGGGCGACGACCTGCCGGCGGCCGCGGCAGGCGACGCTAGCGCCGGGCTCGAGCTGACGATCGGCCTGGAGGGTGGCGTGGCCGCGGACGGATTTCGGGTGGCGCTCAACGGCTCCGCCCTGGCGGCAGCAGCAACCGATGTGGCTGCGGGTTTGTGGCGTTTCGAGCTGGAGGCCGCCAGCTTCGTCCACGGTCGGAACGTGCTGCGACTCGGCGCCGACCAGGCGACGAGCGTGACCAGGATCGAGCTCCACGTGCGCTACTAGCGTCATGTCCAGGTTTCATTGAGACTACATGGTAAGGAGGCCGGCAGTGAACCAGATAAAGCCGCCAACCAACGGCTACGAGGAAGGGCTCGAGGAGGGTCGGCGCGTCGCCGACAGCTATGTCCCCAGCAAGACTGCCCGCATCGAACACTGGCGCGCCGCGTTCGACGCCTCACCCACCATCCTCAGCATTGGGCGGAGGGAGGAAGAGGTGCGGGACCAGCTGCGCTCGCTGACCCAGGGTGATATCAACGCCCATGCCCGGGTCTGGCATGCCCGCAAAATGGCGGCCTTTCCGAGCCTGGAGGAGTTTCCCGAGCTCGAGGGAATGGACGAATACTTTCCCGACCGCGCCCGCGGGTTCGCCGAGGGGGCCGGCATCGACCTGGGCCAGCACGCCCTGGAGCTGTACTGGCCCGAGATCTTCTTCCACATCTGCTGGGGCGGCGAGGTCTACGCCGACGACGCGTAAGGAGGGGCAGGCTCTTGGAGATCGAAGAAGCGCAACGACGCTACCGGGAGGATGGCTGTTTCGTCGCCACCGACGCCGTCGACCCCGAGATGCTGGACCGGCTGGAGGCGGCGGCGCGCAGCGTCTGGACGCAGGTCCAATCAGGGGAGGTGGACGTGGTGGGCAAGGGCGGCGAGGGCGGCTCGATCTTCGGCCTGCTGGCCCCCGAGTTCGGCGAGCCGGCCTTTGCCGAATACCTCTGCGCCGAGCCGGTGCGGCGCTATGTGGAGTGCTTCCTGGGCCCCGAGCTGCGTCTGGGGCACGTGCACCTGTGGTGTTCCGACGCCACCTACGATACCGGCTGGCACCGGGACCACGGCGCCGCCCGGGATGTTGGTGAAGCCGAGGAGATGGCGATCCTCAACGCGCCGAAGACCAGCATAAAGTGGCAGCTGGCGCTGGTAGATGATCCCTGTCTGTGGGTGGTGCCGGCCAGTCACCTGCGCTATCGCACGGAGCAGGAGCACCACGCCCTCAACGTCGATCGCCGGATGGGAATCGACGGGCAGCAGCAGGTGGTACTGAAACGCGGTCAGACCCTGTTCTGGAACGGCAGCCTGGTGCACCGCGGCGTCAAGCCGGCCGACCTCGACGAGCGGCTGACACTCACCGGCGGGTTGCGGCGCTACGATCCCGCCGCCGCGTCCGAGGAGGTGGACGAGCGCTTTCGCTGGCGGCTGGCCGACAACATCAGGGCGACCCTGCCGCCACAGATGCAGCTCTGGTACGACCGCTGGCGGATGCTGCAGGAGGCCTGAGTCGCGCGAGCCGATCGCGCGGGCTCCCACCGGCCGGACAGCGCTCTGTCGGCGCCGGCGATTCGGCAAGAAATCAGGCTGCCGCCGCGTCGATGCGCTGGAGCTCCTCCGGCTCGAGCCGCCAGCCGCCGGCGCCGGCGTTCTCTTCCAGGTGATCCACCCGGTCAGGGCCGATGATGGGCAACACGATCTGCTGGCACAACGTCCAGTTCAGCGCCACCTGCGCCACTGTTTTCCCTCTCTCTCGCGCCACTTCTGTGAGCACGCCGTTGATCCGTTCGTAGCGGGCCCGGCCGGGTTCGCCGTCGAGCCCATAGCGTGCCAGCCTCTTCGCCTCCGGTTGCGGATCCCCGAGCAACAGGCCGGCGCCGAGGGGGCTGAAGCCGAGGAGGGCGATGTCGTGGGACCGGCAATACTCCATCGGCTCGTCTCCCAACGCCGTGTCGACGAGGTTGTAGTGGACCTGGTTGGTCAGGAGCCCGGAGGAGGATAGCGCCGCCTCCGCCTCCTCGAGCATGGGGGTTGTGTAACGCGAAACCCCCAGGTGGCGGACCATTCCCTTGTCGACCAGGCGCTCGGCTGCGGCCATCGTGTCGGCGACGGAGTAGTGGGGCTCCTCGACGTGCTCGGCGTACCCCGACTTGCAGACCCGGTCGCAGCGGCAGGGCAGCAGCTCCAGGATGTCGACGTAGTCGGTGCGCAGGTTGCGCAGCCGCGTTTCGAGGTCGCGGTCGGCCGGGGGCACGATCTTGACCGCGATGATGGCGTCCTGGCGCCGGTGCTCGATCACCTCGCCCAGGACCTGCTCGGTGACCACGCCGTTGCGCCGGTAGCCGCCGGTGTCGAAGGTGTCGATGCCCAGGTAGAGGGCACGCCGGATGACGTCCGGCATTTCCTCCACGATGCCGCCGCGAAAGGCGGTGCCTAGCACGATCGACGAGATCTCCAGGTCGCTGTTGGCCAGCCTGCGTTTTTCCATGGTCGATTACCGGGGACTAAATGGCGACTGCGGAAGATGCGCCGCAACTGTCCCGGCCGTCAACGTGGGGCCGGCGATCACGGCGGCGACAGACTACTAAGTCCGGTTGTCGGCAAAGGCGAGGCTGGCGGAGTTGAGCTGGTCGAGGGCTTCCGGCGGCAGCTCCAGGCGGGCGCCGGCCAGGTTGTCGTCGACGTGCTCCTCCGACTCGGCACCAGCCAGCGCCGTCGTCAGCTCCTGGTGCGAAAGGACCCAGGCGACACAGACCTGTGAACGGTGGACCCCCAGGTCGGCGGCGACCTGGTCGATGGTCGCGTGCAGGCGCGCCAACGGCGAGCTCGGTTCGGGCTGCTCTCTGGCGGTCAGCAGGCCGCCGGCATGAGGGCCGATCGTCTGTACGCCGAGACCGGCCTTGCGGACGACTGGAAGCAGCTTCTCGGTGATGTTACCCCGCCGCGCCAGGTTGTAGGGGATCTGCAGGGAAGAGATCGGCACTGTTCCCGTCGCCTCGGGGATATCGAGGTAGGGGGTCACCTCCGCGTCGTCGTACTGGGACAGGCCCCAGTAACGCACCTTGCCGGAGCGCACCAGCGCATCCATCGTCGCGGCGATGTCGTCGAACGGGGTCGGCTCGGGATCTTCGTAGAGCTCGCGATACAGGCCGGCGACGCGGGGGTCGGCATGCGCGTCGAGGCCATCTTTCTTGTGGATCGACAGGATGTCCAGATAATCGGTGCCGAGGCGCTCGAGCGACCACTCGACGGACTCGAAGATGTACTTGCGGGTATAGCGGGACGGCGGCAGCAGATCGCCGTCCCGGGATCCCGGGAGCACGCCGATGTTGATGACGCGGTTGGCTATCACCGCCTCCTGCCGACGGCCCGCGAGCGCCTTGCCCAGCAGCAGCTCCGAGCCCCCGGCGCCGTAGCCGGGAGCGGTGTCGAAGAAGTTGATGCCAGCGTTGAGACAATGCTGCAGCACCCGGATGCCGGCCGCGTTGTCGACGGAGCGGGGCATATTGCGGAAGGCGTTGCCCTGGCAGACCCGCGAAACCATCAGGTTGGTGTTGCCGTACTGGATCAGGTCGGCGGGCATGCGCTGCTCCATACGAAGAGGGGAGCAAAGTTAGGCTCTGGGGGCGAACTAAAAAAGCCTCCTGATGGTCTCCGACTTCCCCGTGAAGGAGGTCCCGAAAGGGTTGACGAGTACCGCTGCTGTGGGTGAGCTTGGTGGATATGGCTGCGGGAGCCGAGGACAGATCAACCTGCTTCCCATCGCAGGACGAGTTGTCTGACCTGTCAGGCTGATTCTCCTCACAATCGCCACCCTGAGCTCTGGTGCTGCCCGAACGTGGCTTCGCCGTCGACCCCCGGATGCTACGGTTCGCTTCGACCCAAGGCCCCCCCGCCTCATGCCCCGGTTCGTCGCGGGCGAGTACCTGACCGCCGCGGCCACCGACGTCGACGCTACGTCCACGCTGCTGCCGATCAAGGGGTCGGTTCGGTTTAAGCACAGGTCGGACTAAACACATTCCGAGGACTGCAGATGACAGACAAGAAAAAGCCGTTTGCAAAGCGCCCACCGCGCATTCGCCCTGCCAATTCGGCCTGGAATCCCCTCGTCGACATGATCGAGGTCTTTCCGGGGCATCGGGGGGCCGGCCGCGCCGGGATTCTGGAACTGTACGACGCGCCGGTGGGGGTTCGCTTCGAGATCGAGGAGGCGCTGAAATCGCCGGTCATCCTGCAGGCGGAGGAAGAGTGGGAGGGGCACGTCGCGCCGCTGTACGTATGGCGCGAGGATGGCCGCTACAACATGCTCTACAGCGTCCGCGGCGGTGTCTGCCTGGCGATCAGCGACGACGCCCTCAACTGGACCCGCCCGGACCTCGGCCAGGTCGAGCACAACGGCTCCAGGAAGAACAATCTACTCGCCAAATCATGTAAGGGGGCGACCGGGATCTTCGAGGATCTCTCGGCGCCGGCGGAAGAGCGCTACAAGGCGATGGGAGGGCGCATGTACTGGGCCGATCCGGAGACGGGTGTCGAGCTGGAGCCGGAGGAGGCCTCAGATCGCGTCCAGGCAGAGGCGGAGGGCGCTGGATACGGCGGCCCCAAAGCGGTGATCCACGGGGTGATGAGCGCCTGGACGTCGCCGGATCGCATTCACTGGACCAAGCTGGAAGAGCCTCTGGCGCGCCGGCCGGTGAACGGCGGCATCTCCGCCGGCTGGGATCCAGTCCACCAGCGCTACTTTGCCTACATACAGCTTATGGGCTACCCGTCGGAGGTCATCGCTGGCGTCGGCAAGAGCCGGCACGAAGACGGCTTGCAGGTCCGCGCGATCGGCTTCACCTACACCGACGATTTCACGACCTGGCCGGCGCCGAAGCTGATCCACTATCCGGATGCGCAGGACGAGCCGGACATCAGCTTCTACGGGGCCAGCTATTTTCCCTATCCGGGCAGGGACGATCTCCACGTCCTGCTGATCCCGATCTTCCACCAGATTGCCGACACCATCGACGGGCAGATCGCCTTCAGCCGCGACGGTCTGTTCTGGTCGCGGCCGGAGCGCCGGACGAATCTGCCGATCGGCGCCGTCGGCGATGGGGACGAGGGTATGGCCCACTACTGGCGCAGCGGTATCGTCGAGCTGCCCGACGGCTCCTGGGCCTGCCCGTATACCGGACACTCCACCCTGCACGACGCGCCGGAACCCACGCTGGAAGAGGAATATCCGAACCGCCGACCCCCGCAAATCCGCTGGGCTAGCTGGCGGCCGCAACGGCTCTGCGGTCTGCGCGCTGACGGCGAAGGGCGGTTCTCGGCGCCGTCGATCTTCCGCGCCCACGACGAGCTGCGCGTGAACTACCGATGTGATCCCGGTGGCTGGATCGAGGTGGAGCTGACGGAGAAGGTTCCGTCGCTGACGGCGCCGGACGTCGATGCGGTGCCCGGTTTTTCCTTCGCGGACTGCGACCGCCGCAAGGGCGATCAGGAGGATCAAGTGGTCAGCTGGAAGGGACGCACGGACATCACTGCCGTCGGCGAAGCGGTGGGGATCCGCATTCGCATGTTCGGCGCAAAGCTGTTCGCCTACCGCGTCTGACGGAGGGGATGGGCGTGGTGTATGGTGCCGCGGCGGTAGGAAGGCCGGTAGCAGTCACGCCTGGACGGCCAGGTCGGCAAAGGCGTTGTCCAAAACCATCGCGAACGAGGGCGCGCACGTCGGCAGGCGCCGGTTCGAAGATGGTCTATGCCGAGTCTGCGGTGGTCGGTTCCAGGTGCCAGTGGAGGCCGTTTACGCGCAGCGATCTGGTTGCGGAGGGGTACCAGCCGTAAGTGGTGAGGAAGTGGCCTGGTTCGAGCTCCAGCGTCGGTGTCGTGAAGGAGTGGCCAGGGGGATCCGGCACCAGAATGAACTTCCTGGAATGGAGCAGGTCGCGGCGGAAGCCGCCATCTTCCTGCTGCCAGCTGCGGCCGCCGTCGGGGCTCAGGCGTGCGACCACCGCAGTGTACCGGTAGTCGGCGTTGTGGGTGACGACCACGCGGTTGCCGGAGGCGGCGCAGACATGTCCACGGTGCCCGTAGTAGTTGGTCCAGCCCAGCTCGCTGAAGGTGCGACCGCGATCGACCGACTCGAAAAGGACGCCCTGCTTGATGCGGGTCCCCGGCGGATTGCCGGTGCGCGCCGTGAAATCTGCCGGATCCTCGTCGGCGGGAATGCTCCGCTGGCAGCGGGCCATGAGCAGGACGCGGTCGGAAACGGCGGGGTCGACGGCGAGGTTGGACTCGTGGGGATTGAGGAAGGGGAAGGCCGGAGTGGGGTCGCCCCAGGTGGTGCCGCCGTCGGTGCTGCGGAAGACGATGTCGCTGAACAGGTCCCCCGGCCGGCCGCCGTACAACTCGTCGCCGGTCGGCGGGTGCTCCTCGCCGTAGCCGCCGTTGGGAACAATAGTGGTGGTGAACATCAGGGTGCCGTCGTCTAGCTCCACGAAGGAGCGGCTGCCGTCCTCGTGGAACCGCATGTGGGGCACGCCAGGGGCAAACTGGCCGAAGGGGGTGGGGGACGTGGTCCAGCTGTCGCCGCCATCGTCCGTGAAGGAAACGGACAGGTCGAGCATGTCCCCGTCCCGCCGGGAATGGGCTACCAAGAGCCGGCCGCTGCCGGCCACGCCCATACCGTGATACATCTGGGGCTCGGGATGTTCCGGCGGACGGATTGGCACCGCCGTCCACGAGCGGCCTTCGTCGTCGCTGCGGAAAAGGGGGCCGCTCTGGGTGTTGAGGTAGATCGAGCCCCGGGGATGCCTGGCGATGCTCATCATCGAGCGATCGAGCAGGCCGGGGGGGACGATCTCCGTGTCGTCGTCGATGACGACCTCAACCGGTCCAGTCAGAATCGCGGACATGGTGTTCTCCAGCGTTTCGGGAAAACTAGAGCTCGTCGCTGCCCTCCTGTCAAAGCGGAGCCCCGCCGGCTGGGAGTCCCGGTTGCGGATGGCCTATATTTCCGCGCATGAGTTGCTGTGTACCGCGCCTGTGCCGCCCCCGGTCTGTCGCCAGCGGCCTGCTGCTGCTCGCCGCGACGGCCGCCAGCGCGGCGGGCTCTTCGGACGATCTCCAGGTCGCCCTCCCCGGAGGGGAAGAGATGGCGTTCGTCCTGGTGCAGCCGGGACGCTTCACCATGGGGACGCCGGAGGCGCAGCGACGCGAGCTCGAGCGCCAGCGGAAGTGGGATTCGTGGAGCGCCAACGAACAGCCGGCGCACGAGGTCACCATCAGCAGCTCCTTCTACCTGGGTGCCACCGAGGTAACGCAGGCCCAATGGGAGGCGGTCATGGGGACGCGGCCATGGGCGGACAGCGACGCCGTTGCCCACCGCGACCATCCGGCGGTGAACGTCTCATGGCCTGACGTCCAGCAGTTGATCGCCCGCCTCAATCAGGTTGCCGGATCCGACCTCTACCGCCTGCCGACCGAGGCGGAGTGGGAGTATGCGAGCCGTGCCGGCTCGCCGCACCCCTGGTCGTTCGGCAAACACGCCGGCCAGCTCGACCTCTACGCCTGGTACCACGGCAATACCTGGGCGCTCGGAAAGCCAGTCATCCACCCGGTCGCCACCCGGCGGCCGAACCGGTGGGGCCTGTTCGACATGCACGGTAACGCCTGGGAGTGGTGCCTCGACTGGTACGCCGCCGGCTACTACAGCCGTTCGCCGGCGGTCGACCCGGCCGGACCGGCCACGGGTACCACCCGGGTGTTGCGCGGCGGTGTCTTCCCGCACGTGGCGCGCTGGGCGCGCGCGGCCGGGCGCGCGCGACTGGCGCCCGGGTACCGCGAGGGGGACGTCGGCGTCCGACTGGTGCGACGCAGATGAACCTACGCTCCCGGATCGGCTCGCTGCTGCTGGCCCTGGGTGCCCTCCTGGTCGCTCTGACTGCCGCCGAACTGGCGTTCTACGCGATTCGGAGTGACCCGCAGCCACCGGGGATTTTCTTCCACACCGAGTATCGCAACGTTCGCCTGCTCAGCTACGACGACTCCTACAACGGCCGTCCGGATTTCGACCTGCGCCAGGATCGTCCATACGGGCGACTGGTGAACGTCGGCAACACCGAAGACCACCGGCGTTTCGATCACCTGCGGCCGGCGGACGTGCCCAACGCGACGGTGATCCGCACCAACGAGCTGAACCTGCGGGGACGGCAGCTGGCGACGCTGGAGGCGCTGCAGGACACGGCAGCCGTGACCCTGGTGGTGGGCGACTCTTTCTGTTACGGCCAGGGCATACCGGCCGCTGACCGCTTCACCGAACTGATGGAGGCAGAACTGGCCGCAGCGCGCCCGCGCCAGGCTCTCGTCAACGCCTGCATGGGTGGCATGGACGCCAGCGGCATCCTGCCGATGACCCGGCGGCTGGTGCGGGTCATTGGCAGGGTGGAGCGGGTGATCTATGCCTACAACCTCAACGATGCGCTGCAGGGACCTCGGCTGCAGGAGATGGCGCGGCAGTCGCGGGCGATCCAGGCGCTGCTCAACGACCCGGCAACCTCCTGGAGTGACTCGGCTGTGGCGCCGGTGGCAGATGACCTGGTATTCAGGATGGGTCTGCCGCTGCTGCGACTCTGGAAGAGTCCGACCGCCCTCTGGCTGCTGCGGCGGGCGGCCGGCGGGCGCTTGACGGAGCAGACTCTGGACTGGTACGAGCGGATGTACGCCGACAACACCGGCTGGCAGCAGACCCGCGAACACCTGCTGGCGATGGCCGCCTACTGCCGGACCAGGGAGATCGAGTTCGTCCTGGTCGTCTTTCCGGTGTTCTTCGGCCTGCAGGATTATCCGCTGCTGCGGGCGCACGAGGCTATCTCCACGTTCGCGGCCGGTGGCCGCATCAAGAGTCATGATCTGCTACCCCTGTTCGCGGGCGGCGAGGCCGCCGACTACTGGGTGCACCCGAGGGACTTCCACCCCAACGCCCGCGCTCATCGCGAGGTCGCCGACTTCCTGCTCACGACCCTCTGGCCCGCTCGCTCCGTCGGTCAGTAGGTGTCGATCGCCGCTGTGTCCGTAGCGGCGTCGGGGGTGGGCACGCACGAGGCGTTGGAGTAGATTCAGCGGCTATGAACCTCAACCGGCGCAACTACCCTCCCGACCACGGGATTCGCGTGCCCTTCGACGAGTTGCGGCGGTTCGTTTCCCAACTGCTCGAGGCGGCCGGCATGCCGGCCGCGCAGGCCGGACTGCTCGCCGACATCCTGGTGCGCAACAACCGCCGCTGCATCTACAGCCACGGCACGGGACAGATCCCCTATTACCTGGCTCGGATTGGTGAGGGGGCTGTGAACCCGCGCCCGGAAGTGACGGTAGTCAGCGAGGCGGCCGCGTCCCTGGTGCTGGACGGGGATGGGGGACTGGGGTACTTCCCGTGCCACCATGGTACCGAGCGGGCGATCGAAAAGGCCAGGGTTGGGGGCGTTGCCGCGCTGACGACGCGCAACCACTACCACATCGGCTCGGCCGGCATCTACACGCGGATGGCGGTGGAGCAGGACTGCATCGGCATCGCCACTTCGGCCCATCGCGGCTACCTCAAGCCCGACGCGCCGATCGCGGGTGTGGTCTCCTCCTCGCCGCTGAGCATCGCCGTCCCGGCCGGCGAGCAGCCCCCGGTGGTGATGGACATGGGCGGTGCCCTGATCGGCTATGACGAGGAGCTGTTCAAGCGCTTGCCGACCGCACTGTTCAAGGTCATGGCGATGAGCGCGGCCATCCACTCTCTCGGCGCCGTATTCTCGGGCGCCCATCGGGCCGAGCTGGTGCCGCCGGTGTCGGCGTGGGAGTCGAACCAGGGCTCCTTCATCGCCGTGGTGGACGTCGCTCACTTCATGCCGGTCGACGAGCTCAAGACCGAGATGGATCGCTACGTCGAGAGCGCCCGCCAGACCAGGCCACTTCCCGGCATGGACTACGCCGAGCTGGCCGGCGGCAACGAGTGGCGCTGGGAAAAGGAGAACCGGGTGCTCGGCATCCCGATGGGCGAGGGGCACGTTGAGGCGCTGCAGGTCGAGGCGGACCGGCTCGGCGTCGAGAGCCCGTTCGCGCAATACGAAGAGACACGCTTCTGATGGCTACTGAAGACTGGCGCAATGGCGTTTACCTGACAACGCGAGAGGTGCTGGCGCAGCCGGACTACGTCCTGCGCCTGCGGGACGAGATCGGCCTCGACACCGTCGTGCTCGACTTCGCCGGCGAGTTGCCCGATGAGGTGCTCCGCCTGAGCCCGTACCCGGAAGGGACGCCAACCGACGAAGCGCTGGCGGAGCTGGTCATCCGTCACTTCGACGGCAGGCCGATCGACCCGCAGGAATACGAGCAGGCCCGGGCCCTCTGCGGACCGGGGGGTTCGCGGAACGGGGACGATGCCCTGTTCCGGCAGGCGTTGGACCAGCTGGATCGGGCCGGTCTGAAGGCCTGGACCCACGGCGGCGCTTGGACGATACGGCGCCTGATGTTCTGTCCGTCCCGGCCCGACACCCATGCCTGGCTCGAGGCGGTCTGCGTGCACTGGGCGACCCAGTACGGTCTGGACGCGCTCGACATCACCCACTTCCGCTACCCGATGGGCAGCTTCCCCCTGGGCCTGTTCGGCTGCACCTGCTCTCACTGCGCGACCGCCGCCAGCGGGATGGGGTACGACATGGACGTGATGGTCGAGGGCCTGAAACAGGCGCGCCGTGGGCTGAACAAGCTGAACGGCAAGCGTCTCGGCGAAGTGGCGCGGCTGGGGTTTGGTTTCTTCGACGTGGCTCACGCCCTCGGCCTGCACTCGGCGGTGCTGGACTGGGTGCGTTTCCGCTGCGATCTGGTGGTCGACCGGCTGACCCGCCTGCGCGCGGCGGTGCGGGCGGCGTCCGACACCAGCTTCGGCACCGACACCTTCCCGGCCTCGATGGCGCTGACGGCCGGACACGACTACCGCCGTTGGGACCAGATGGCCGACTTCGCCAGCCCGCTGGTCTCCCATATCGCCGCCTTCGTCTGCAACACCTACATCGAGTGGGCGCGGTTTCTACAGGAGGAGATACCGGACCTGGGCGAGGAAGATGCGCTGCAGGTGATCTACCGGTTCCTGGGTTACGACGGGATGGGCCTGCCGGCGACGATCGAAGGCTTCGGTGACGACGAGGCGACGCTGGCCTACCGCATTCCCACCGCGGACCTGATTATCCGCGACCTGGTTAAGGCCCGGCTCTACCTGCCGCCGGAGGTGCCGTCCTATCCGATTATCCACGGATCGGGCTGGGGCCGTGAGACGATCGACAGAATTCTGGCGGAGGCCCGCCGGCTGGGGCACAACGGCATTGTCTGGCAGGGGACCAGTGACCTGCTAGAATAGCGATCCGGTGAGCTGGCAGATGGAACACGGCCGCGATGCCGCTGGCTCCCACGATTATCCTCCAACCCGTCGAGCTAGTGCCGCGCTGACCGTCGGCCAGGCATCCTCCTTCGGTGTCTTTGGCTTCCTGCACCTGCGCCAGGTTCTGATACCTGTAGAACTCGAAGCGATCGCCGCCGCTGCCGAGCGGGTCTGGGAGGCTCGCCTCGGCCGGCGGGAGGTCGATTTTTTGCGCCTGAAGTGCATGATCTACCTGGAACCAATGCGGCGTGAGACCGGGGCGCTGCGGCTGATCCCGGTTTCACACAGGCTGCCGCTGCACGAGAATTTGGCTTCCTTCCGCGACCGGCACGACGAGGAGGAACCGCGCTACTTCGGACTGAGTTGACCGGAGGTGCCGGCCTGGGCGGTGGAAACGGACCTCGGGGATGTAGTTCTGTTCAACCAGTGCCTGTATCACGCCGTCTACGGCGGCGGTGGTCACAACCGGCCCTACATCGCCCTGAAGTATTCACAGAGACCGAAAACCGACGCGCAACTGGTCTCGGTGATGGCCTGGTCGCCGACCGTCTTCGACCCACCGGAGGCGTTTCGGCGGTGCGGCCGCGAGCGGATCGGCCGAATGGTGGAAGGGTTGGCGGCTCTCAAGACGAGGGCCGAGCGGTTGCAGGTCGCCTCCCAATAAGAAAGGGGACGAGGAATTGCTTCCTCGTCCCCCTCGTTGCTGATAGTCCCCGCCAGGGG
>CAYWBJ010000140.1:0-2418 GCA_964456165.1 uncultured Gemmatimonadaceae bacterium
CTCGTTGCCCGTGCGCGTCGAGATCTCTATCTGCGTGCCCGGCGGCGTCTGCGCCTGCCAGTGGATCGTCGTCAGGTTGAGCAGCGAGCCCAGGTCAATCAGCGGCGACTCCAGCTCCACCACCGGCTGATAGCCACGGCCGAACCCCTGGACCTCCCGAATCGGCACCTGGCCCCCGTGTCCGGTCCAGGGCACTGAGATAATCTCGTAGCTGTAGCCGATGTAGCGCACCACCGTGAGTGGAAAGCGGGCCTCGTGGAAGATGCCGTCACCATCGCCCTCGCGGGCGTCCACCTGCATCCACAGCAGAGTGCCGTCCGGCGCCAGCGTGCCGTCCGAGATCAGCAGCCGGTAGTTGACGAAGGTTCTGGTCCGGAACTCGCTGCCGAAGAGGCTGCGGACGCGGTCGAGCCAGTAGGAGGAGCCGAGGTCGAGGACGATCCGGTTCTCCGGGTCGGCCAGGGCCTTGGTGTGCTTGTCCTGAACCTCGTACCCGGTGTAGAAATCGCCGTCCACCGACAGAAACTGGCCGGAGCGCTCGCCGGTGATGATGCCGCCTCGCTCGTAGGTGCCGTGGATGACATTCTGTCCGTAGGTCCAGACCTCGATCTCGGCCAGCCGGGGCCGCTCCTTCCGGTAGTACTTCGGCTCGCCCTGCTCGCCGACGGGAAGGACGTTGAAGATCTCTTCGGACACCTCCCACTCCCGACCGGACTGGCTGCGGCCAAAGTACTGGATGTCGCCCTTCTGGGCGGCGGGCAGCCCGTCCCAGTCGGCCTTGGGAATCACCTCCGCCCGACCCCGCCGGCTGTCGGTAACCGACATCTGAATGTACTGGATGACATCGCCTTCGAAGACGCCGTCGATCGGCTTGGTCGGCGACAGCTCGAACGTGAATTCACGCTGGTTGCGATTCGGGCTCTCGGTGCGACCTACCTCGTGGAACCGGAGCTTGTCGGAAAGCGTGAGCGTCTCGCCGTTGGTCACGAGCAACCGGAACTGATAGAACGGGTCACCCTCCCCTTCCTCCGCGAAGCGCAGCGTAATCCGCTCCACCGACACCGCCCGGCCCAGATCCATCTGCAGCCACCAGGTCTCCGGAGCCTGGTCCAGGTTGGGACTCCAGTAGGTATCCGCGCGTCCATCCATAACCGACTGCGCTTCTTTGCTGTTGGAGCCGGCGAAGGCACCGCCGAGCTTGTCGTCGGCTTCTATCGGAAACTGGAACGCATCCCGACTGGCGTTGTGCACGCCCGCTACCCGGTTCGCTGTCACCCCCCGTTCGTCGACGGTCACCGTGCCGAACGGAATCTGCCACGCCTTCCACTGCTGCTCCTTGTCAATCTCTATCCGATCGCTGCGCAACGTGAAAGCCTGCTGCTGGCTTCCAGCCGGCATCGACATCGCGAGGATCAGCAGCGCGGCGGCCGGCGGCGCAACCATTCTCGCAGCGGGTGATGTTCTCAAGATTCCCGTCCTTGATTCGGCGTCTTCAAGACCAGAATTGGTAAAAGACCGCAAGGCCGCGCGCAGCACCCTAATATGCCACGTTGATCGTGCGCACGACGTCGGCGGCGCCAGTGCTGTTCTGCTGCGCGTCCACGGACAGGCGCAGCAGGTAGACCCCGGGTGCCACGTTGGTGCCGAAAGCGTCTACCCCGGACCAGCGGACCGCGTAGGAGCCGCTCGCACGGGCACGCATCTGCTCCTCCTCCCACAGCAGCCGGCCCGACAGGTCATACACCTGGGCCGTCACCGCCCGCTCACCGTCAACCCGAACCACGTCGAAGGTCAGCTCCAGCGCGTCGTTGACGTCATCGCCGTTCGGCGTCACCACCGGCGTGCTCAGGACCAGACCCTCGATTCGCGGACCGCCCGGCGGCGCCAGAACCCGCAACACCCCGCTCTGGATCGACGCCACCGCGCCCTGGTCCGCATCCACCCGCTGCCATGCGCCCGACGACGACGTGTTGCCAACCTGCACCGACAGCGCCATGCCCTGACCGAAAATCACCGCATTCATGTCCACAGCCACCAGCTGGTTGCGACGCACGACCGACGGCAGCCGAAGCCAGAGCGAATCCGCGCCCGTCGCCATCACCTCAACCCCCTCTTCCACCGTGCCGCCACCCTCCTCCGCCAGCTGCGCCGATGTGCCCAGGCGCAGCTGCCGCAGGCGCAGCGGCACCTGGCCCGTCGTCGTCACCAGAATCTCGTCCACGCCCCGGCTCGTCGCGCCACGCCGTGGAAAGAGAAACAGCGTCAGCGGAGACTCCTCGCCCAGCGCCGCAAGCTGAGTCGGATAAACCTCGCCCAGAGCCTGCGTCACCCACGCCCGGCTGTAGCGCACCTCCAACTGTTTCAGCACAGCCGTCTGCTCCGGGTCGTCAGACGTCAGACGAGCCCGCACCTTCATCA
>CAYWBJ010000141.1:0-2333 GCA_964456165.1 uncultured Gemmatimonadaceae bacterium
GTCTCGCGGCGGAACGTACTCTTCCACTTGGGCCAGAATGTGAGGCCCTCGCTCAACCGGACCGTGTAGTCGGCCTTGTTGATCAGCCCGAAAAAGGAGCGGTCCCGCTTCAAATCGCCCTGCTCTCCCCGCTGCCTGAAAAACTCGTACTTGAATTTGCCCGATATGTTCAGACTAGGGATGCGGTGATACCGGGCGCTGAAGAAAAGACTGTTGACGAACGTGTCCTGCAAGTCCAGCGGATCGGTGAAGTCTGTTCGCCCCAGCGGGTCGACCCAGAGCAACCTGTCCTCCGGAATGTTGTCCTTTACCCAGCGGACCTGGTCGAAAAAGGCGAACTCAAGGCCGGGATGGTTCCATTCGCCGGTAAAAACTCCGTAGGAGACCCGGCTTCTGCGATCGCTGCTGAGCTGGTCTTCCTCCAGTCTGCCGACCGTGGCCTGCATGTGCTCGTTGATCTTCAGGCCGGTGTACAGGTTGAAGCCGCGATGATCGCGGTCGTAGGGATAGTCCGGCTCCCGGTCGTCTTCGAAGCGGTCGATGATGGTGTTGTTGTTCATGTCCATCCCGAAGAGGAACTCGGGAGGATCCACTTGGTAGCGCAGGAAAGGTTCGGAGTAGTCGGGCCGATTGTTGCGGTTCTGATTGAAGTCGGAAACGAAGTCGTTGTTTTCGTCCAACCCCGGGAACACCTCGATATCTTCGCCGGTGGAGCCGGCGGAGGCGCCGATCGCCGTCCCCAGCTGGCCGCGGCGGAACCAGTCGGGGAAGCGATCCTGGTCGTCGTTGTCGTCGACGAATTCGAACAGGTGGAAGCGCTCGTCGGCGTAGTCGACGCTGCCTATGGAATTGCTCATGAAGGCCGTCGTGCTGTAGTCCGGGTCCATGGTGAAGGCCTCGCCGTATGCGAACCATGGATACTTCACGTAGGAGGCGGTGACGTAGGCCGCCTCGGCCCGTTCATCGGCCACGGTGTGACGGTCGAAATTCTGGTTGGGGAAACGTCGAAACCTCCGGTTAACCACGTACTCGGCCCGCAGGTCCAGGCCGGACAAGTCGGTGATCTCCAAGTCCACTCCCATCACCTGATTGGCGGTGGGCAAACCGTACTCGAATCGCACGATGCGCTGGTTGGAACCGTCGGTGAATTCCTCCCGCGCCTGAGCCACCGGCAGGAAAACCAGATCGCCCACCCGGTCGGGTTGCAGGTTGGACGTCACTTCGATCAAATAATCGTTGGCCACGATCAGCTCGAATTCCAGTTTGCGGGCCTCCGAGAAGGTGAGCACCTCCTCCGTGGGCCGGAAGGTGTTGCGGATATTGTAGATCAGCTCGATGGTATCCGTCCCCCTGGCCTCCAGGCTGCCGCCGCTGCGGACGCCCCCGCGGATGATCGGGACCACTTCGGTGTGGACTTCACCGTCTATGATCACGCGGTCGAAGAAGAGTAGGGCCCCGGTATCGGGGGTTTCCGGCGAATCGTCCGAAATGCGGATGGTAACGGTCTCCACGTTGCCGGTATTCTGCGGCCTCGTCAACACGCCCTTCAACGAGTTTTCCCCCAGATCCAGATCGCTGCGGCCGTTGTGGGCGTTGACCCAGGTGGCGCCGAGCTTGGTGAAGTCGCCCACCTGTGCGACCCCCCGGGCCCCCAGCACCCGGGTGTTGCTCTCCACCACGGAGGGTGGCTGGGACTGGGTTCTGGCCGGATTGGCCGGTGCACTGATGCGGGAAGCCAGAAAGGTGACGGCGTACTTGTCGGAGAGGAAATCCCACTGCATGCCATTAAAGGTGGGCTTCGAAAAGGTCAATGGGGTCAGGATGGAGCGAATCGCATCGCTGATCGTAAGCGAGGTGTAGAACTGTCCCTTTTCGGCGGAGGATACGACGACCCGACTGAACCAGGTTTCGTACTGGGGACTCTTGAAAATGCTGCTGCCCTGCCGGCTCGGATTGTTTTCCGACCAGTCGTAAATCGTCCATCCCCGATTGATGTAATTGCCGAACGGATCGTAGTGCCGGGCCCCCTCGAGCAGGATGTCGACGTAGCGCTGGTACTCCTCGCGGGCGTAGTTGCTGTACTCCCACCCGCGCCAGCGGTACTCATAGTAGAGGTTCTGCGGCAAGTACCACTTCCTGCGGTTTGGGGACAGCGCGCTCGGATGTATTCGCACCCCGGAGATGCCCGGCTGCTCGAGCGGCCGGTACCCGGTGGTCAGCTGGGCATGGGCATTCACATCGATCAGTGCCATCGCGGCAATCGAACAAAGCAGTACGACTCTGTTTATGGCTGTCGCCCGGAACATACATCAACCCTCCTTGATGGCGGAATC
>CAYWBJ010000142.1:0-30714 GCA_964456165.1 uncultured Gemmatimonadaceae bacterium
AGGGCGCCGCGCACCTCCGGCGCGTTGAGCACGTGGCGGAACTCGGGCACCCGCGGCAGCACGTTGTTCCCCAGGTTCGGTCCCTCTTCGATCATCTCCGTGAGCTTGCGGGCGATGGTGGCGTGGACTTGGGGATCGACCTGGTAGTCGATGCGGATGTAGCCGTCGGCGATGTACTTGCGCACCTGCTCGTCGCTGAGCAGGATGGGGGCGTTCGTGGTCATGGTTCTCTCGTGTCCTTGGTCATGGTGGGTGGCGGCGGCGTCAGGGTTCGCCAACGAAGGGTTGATCGAAGTAGCCGATGCCGTCGAGCCGATCGATCCAGCGTTGACGCACCGGGCTGCGGTGTGGATTGTCGAGCCAGTTCTTCGAGTAATTGAACCGGCGCTCGAGATCGAACTTCTCGACCGTCGTGCCGTGCCCTCGTCCCACCACCACCAGCGCCTCTTCCTCTTCCGGCGAGCGCGGGTTGGCGAAGTAGTCGAGGTTGCAGGAGCGGCGGTTGCGGGAGCCCCCGAAGGAGGCGTGCCAGGTGCGGATGTCGAAGACGATCACATCGCCCGGCTCGGTGGCCACGACGTGGCAGGGGACCTCGAGCGGCGGCATGGCGCGCACGGCTTCGGCGAAGCGTTCCTCCTCCTCGCCGCGGAGCAGGTGGGAGCCGGGAATCACCCGCAGCGCGCCGCTGGCGGCGGTCACCGCGTCGAGGTAGAAGATGAACTTCACCGCGCTGTTGTCGCCCTGGCCGGTGTCCGGATGCCATCTGGTGTCGGTGACGTAGCGGTTGCCGTCGACGCCGATGCCGAGCACATCCTCGCCGCGCAGCTGCTGCGCGCGCACGAGAAAGCGCGGCTCCTCCATCAGCGCGGCGTAGCGCGGCGTGCTCTGGTCGGTCAGCCGCGACCACTGGCGCGCGGTGCCGTCGAACGGCCTGTCGGGATACTGGGCGTCCAGGCCCGCTGCCAGCTCCCGTTCGAGGACCTTGATATCGCCGGCGGTCAACAGCTGGCGCATGACGGCGAAGCCGAAGGTGCGGAAGAAGCGGATCTCGCCGGCGCTGAAGCCGGTTTCACTCATCAGTTCCCGCTCGGGCGCCACTTTATGAGGGCGCCGCCGTGGGTGTAGTGCCCGTAGGTGGTCAGGATCGCGCCGTCGTCGAGCGTCGTCGAGCTCTGGTGGCCGTTGGCGCAGCCGTACCAGAAGTCTCCGGTCTCCCCGGTGACGGCACCGAGGTCCGGATAGTGGATGTGGGGCCAGTCATCCAGAATGTAGGCACGATCGGTCTCCCAGGTGAGTCCGTGGTCACGGCTGACCACCGCGTCGCAGCCCAGGCGGTAGCTGGCCAGCTCGCCGCCGCGGATGTCGAGCCTGCGGACCACCGTCAGCAGGATGTCGCCATTGGGGCGCCGCTGCAGGTTGGCGTGGTGGCGGCCGGCCTCGAAGACCTGTGAGATTGGCGTCCAGGTGTTGCCTTCGTCTTTGGAGACCGATGTGCCGGTGCCCATGAAGCTGTCGTAGTGATGGCGAATGAAGCGGGCGGACACGTCGAGGCGCTTGGCGGCGACGAGCCAGCCGTTGGCGGCGCGCACCATCGCCCCTTCGCTGCAGCTGCGCGCCCAGGTCTCACCTTCCCAGGTGTCAGTCCAGTTCCACTCGTTCGGGTAGGTGTAGTCCTCGACAGTGCGGCCCCCGTCGCGCGACCAGCAGAGGAAGGCGCGGCTCGGCCAGGTGCCGAACGGCTTGCCTTCCACCCCCTCGGATCGATGGCCACTGTTCCAGCCGATGAGCTCAGCCTTGCCGTCCGGTCCGAAGTCGACCAGGGCATTGCCTTCGTTGCTCCAGGGGTGACCATTCGGGGCCAGCGGCGCGGGGACCCACTCGGGCCAGGTGCGGCCGTAGTCGTGGCTGAAGCAGCGCACTGGCCCCTGCTCCGGATGGTGCCCGGCGCGGAAGAGCCTACCGGCGCCGATGCTGGTGAGTCCGACGGCGGGACCGTAGCCCACCGCCTCGTAGGGGCTCCAGGTGGCACCGCCGTCAGCGGAGCGGGCCTGCACCGTTTCTCCGTACACCGAGGGCCCGTCTCCAGTGCGGGCGGCGCCCATCAGGAGGAGCTCGCCGTTGTCCATGGCGATGATCCCGAAAGGCAACACCTTGATTCCGTTCCAGCGCGGCACGAACTGGTACGCGGCTGGATGCACGAGGTAGCCGCCCCGGCCGTCGCCTTGGAGGAGGCGGTGCTCCCTCCAGCCGAAGGTCTTGCCCACGCGGCTCAGAGTGCGGGGTGGGTCTGCTCGCCAGCTTCTTCCAGTGCCGCGGCAACTTCGAACATCAAAGGCTCCTGGAAGTGGTCGGCGACCACCTGCACGCCGATCGGCAGGCCTTCGCTGCTGGTGGCGAACGGCACCGAGATCGCCGGCGAGCCGGTCATACCGAAGGTGGCGGTGATGTTGGCAGCGTGGCCCACGCCCGCCTCCCGGCCGTCGATCTCGAGCGTCTCGGCGTCGTGTCCGTGGGCCAGGGTGGGCGAGGTGGGGCAGAGGAGGATGTCGTGGTCCTCGAAGTAGCGGGTCACGTCGGCAGCGAGCTGGTCCCGCTTGTCCATGCTGGTCAGGAAATCCTCGAGCGCGGGCGGCGGTAGTGCCAGCAGGCCGGCGATCTGCTCGGTGAGTTCATTCTCGCGGCCGGCGACGAAGGCGCGGAGGTAGTGCTCGCCTTCGCCGACCACCATGGCCATGCAGACGTCGATGGCCAGGCAGTCGCCCCAGTCGAAGTCGACCTCCTCGATCACGGCACCGCACTCCGCGAGCACGGTGGCCGCACGGACGACTGCGCTGCGAATCTGGGGATCGACGGGAGCGAACGGGCCGACCTCGAAGAAGCCGACGCGCAGGCCGGCGATGTTGCCGCCCAGCAGGTCCGGCCGGGTCCACGGCGCTGTGGTCGCCCAGGGATCCATCTGGTCCGGGCCGGACAGGACCTCCAGCGCCAGGGCGGCGTCGCGGACGGTGCGGCAGAGCGGGCCGACGTGCATGTGCCGGCCCATGAGCGCTGGCCAGGAGCCGGTGAGGGGAATGCGTCCGTGGGTGGCCTTGAGCCCGACGATACCGCAATAGTGGGACGGCAGACGGTTGGAACCACCCAGGTCGGTGCCGATGCCGAGGGGCGACAGGCCGGCGGCGATGGCCGCCGCCTCGCCGCCACTGGAGCCACCACAGGTGCGGTCGGCGTCGTAGGGGTGCAAGGTGCAGCCGAACAGGCGGTTGGAGGTCTCGGCGCGCAGCGCAAACTCCGGTGTGTTGGTCTTGCCGATCAGAATTGCGCCGGCAGACTTGAGCCGGGCTACGGCAGTGGCATCGGCGTCGGGTGCCAGGTCGGAGAACAGCAGGGAGCCGCGCGTGGAGCGCAGGCCGGCGGTGTCGAAGACGTCTTTGACAGTGACCGGCACGCCGTGCAGGGGGCCGCGGAACTCGCTTTTCCCGGCGGCCGCCTCGGCGTCGCGCGCTTGGTCCAGGGCGTCCTCCACGAGGGTCGCGATGGCGTTGATCTTCGGGTTGATAAGCGCGATGCGATCGAGGTGGGCACCGACCAGGTCCACCGGCGAGAGCTCGCCGCCACGGACTTTCGCGGCCATCTCCGTGGCGTCGGTGAAGAAAAGGGGGTCTTCCATGGCGATGCTCTCCCGATCGGGTGCTGCCTGCCCGGCCGCTGGCGCGGACCACGCGGGAATATGCCGGTTCCCGCAGCCGGTCGCCAGGCGGTCCTTCGAATCTGGTGCCGGAGGTTGAGCGGGCCGCTGGAAGTGGTCGCGAGCCACGGGAGGCTATAGGTTCGGGGTGGAGGTCATCCCGATGGCAGGAGCGTCCCTGGTGCGGCAGCAGGAACTGGAACAGCAGGATCTCTTCGTCAGCGGTGAGGGCGGCTACGCCCGCTACCGCATTCCCGCCCTCTGCGTTACTAATGGCGGCACGGTGCTGGCCTTCTGCGAGGCACGCAAGTTCACCGGCCGCGACTCGGACCAGATTGACCTGTTTCTGCGCCGGAGCTTCGATGGGGGTCGCACCTTCGCCGACGTGCAGCTGGTGGCTACCCAGAAGGACTGGGTCTGCGGCAACCCGGCGCCGGTAGTCGATCGGCAGACCGGGATCGTTTGGCTATTGCTGTGCAAGAACAGGAAGGACGGGCCCGAGCGGGCGATCTGCGAGGGCAAGGCGCCGCGCACGGTGTGGGTGACTTCCAGCGACGACGACGGTGCCACCTGGGCCGAGCCCAGGGAGATTACCGACCAGGTCAAGCCAGCGGAGTGGTCGTGGTATGCCACCGGTCCGGGACATGGTATCCAGCTGCAGAGCGGCAGGCTGCTGGTGGCCTGCGACCACATCCAGTTCGAGAACTACGTGCACGAAGATCCCATCTACTCGCACGTGATCTACAGTGACGACGCGGGGGCGACCTGGCAGCTGGGGGGCAGCACCAGGGCGGGCCAGGACGAATCGATCGCAGTGGAGACGGAGGCGGGATGGGTCTGCCTGAACTGCCGCAATATGGGACGGCAGGGGGAGCCGCCCGCCTACCACCGCGCCGTTGCCTGGAGCCGCGACGGCGGCGAGAGCTTCAGTCCCTGCGTGCACGACGCCTTCCTGACCGAGCCGGTCTGCCAGGGTAGCATCTGCCGCGTCACCAGCGCCGCGCCCCACGACCGCAATCGCATCGTCTTCTCCAATCCGGCCAGCCAGGCGGCTAGGGCGGATATGACGGCACGCCTGAGCTACGACGAGTGCGGCACTTGGACTGTTTCCCGGATTCTGCACGAGGGGCCGGCGGCCTACTCCGATCTGTGTGTCACCCCGGGACTGGACATCTGCTGCCTGTACGAATGCGGTGCGGAGTCGCCCTACGAGACATTGCGCTTCGCCCGCTTCAACGTCGAATGGCTCACTGACGGAGGGGAGGATCTGACCTGGCTGGCCAACGTGGTCCGTACGGGGGCGTAAGCGGAACAGGGCTGGTTTCAGCCGCCAACGGCCTGGTGCACCTGGTCCATCCAGTAGACCATCTCGGCGGTGGCGTCGTTGCTGCTCATGCCCGCCATGCCCCAGCAGCCGTCCTCGTGCTGCTGGGCGATTATGTTGTCCCCGATGGTGGTGGCCAGATTGCGGTAGACTGGCTCCGCCGTGACGGTGTAGAGGAGCGAGGCGGCCCAGGCCACCTTGCCGGCGCGCAGCAGTGTGAGCAGGTGCGGGGTAGCCAGTTCGGCGAACCGCATGTACTGCCGGGCCAGTGCCAGCCATTGGCGTTCCCCTGAAGCCAGGTAGAGCATCGAGAGAAAGCCGCCGGCGATACCGGGATGGAAGAAGTACTGATCTCCCGCGGCGGCGTTGACCAAGCAGTAGCGCCGGTCGTCGTCGTCGCCTGCATCGCGCGATCCCGCCGCCGGCGCCTCGAGGTGGAGTCCGGCAGAACGGCTGTAGACGGTATAGAGTTTCTCCGGGTAGGCGGGTTGCGCGTCCATGAGCCGCTGTATCCAGCGGCCGGCTTGCTGGGCTGCCTCGTTGCGCCCGGTGTAGAGGGCGGCCTGCCCGCAGCCGCTGACGACCCAGAGGTCCTGCCGCGTGAAATCCCTGCGGTCGTGCGGGCTGGAGTAGAAGCCGCCGCTCTCGGAGTCGTTGAACTCCATCAGGAAGTCCATTCCCCGGTTGGCCAGGTCGAACTGACCCAGCCGGGCAGCGCCGATCACTACCCAGGCGTTGAAGTAGGCGTAGAAATAGTCGCGGGCGAAGCGGGGGCGCGGGCCGAAGTCGCCGTTCTCCATCAGACCGTGGTGGCGGATCCAGTCGCACAGCCGGTGAGCCGCCGCGGTCTCGCCGCACACCTGGAGGGCAGCAGGGACCTTGTAGTAGTCGGCTACGCCGGCTTCGGGGCTGCCGAAGCTGCCATCGGCGTGCAGCTGACGTAGGAGATAGCACCCGCCGCGATCGCGCGCTTCTCTGAATCTGTCCAAGCCGGCCCTCCCGGGTTCAGGGGTCGTAGACGTAGTGGTTCTCGAACTATCCGACATTGAGCGAATAACGCACGGCCGTCACGCCTCCCGGCTCGATGACCGGGTGGAACCGCTGGGGCGCAGGCTCGTGTCGAAAAGCAGCATCCACTCCTCCGCCGGCGCGACGACGGGGCTCAAGCCCAGGTATTCTCCGTCGACGTAAAACTTGCAGACGTGGTGGTAGAGCGGCCGCTCTACCATCTCGGATTCTACCGTCCGGAAGATCACCTGTAAAGTTCCGGTGCCGCGGCGATCTCCACCCTGTTCCGCGTCGAAGCGCCGCTGCAGCTCGGTGCCCAGGTTGTCGACCATGGCCGGATATCGGTCGAATATATTCAATTCATTTATTTGTTAATAATTTACTTAGGTCGTACTAGACGGGGCGATCCGGAGGCCTGGCGGCGCGCGACGGCGCGCGCAGGAGACCTGTGGCTCAGCTGCTGGCCGGGCGTTCGATGCCGAGGCTCTTCATCCGGCCGCGCAGGGTCGATTCGGGCACCCCGAGGATACGGGCGGCGCTGCGAACGACCCAGCGGTTCTCCTCCAGCACGGCTAACACGTGACGGCGCTCGTTCTCTTCGAGAGTGGCAGGACCAGAGGTGGTTGCCAGGCCCGGAGACGGGGACGCAGCCGTCTGGAGAAAGTGCAGGTGGGCCGGCTCGACCGGAGCACCCCGACTCTCGATGAGGCCGCGCTCGACGATGTTCCTGAGCTCGCGGGCATTGCCGGGATAATGGTGATCCTGAAGCAGCTGCAGCGCAGCGGGGGTGAAGTCCGCGGGCTCCCGACCCATCTCCGCGGCGAACAGCTCGATGAAGTGGCCGGCGAGCAGCGGAATGTCCTCGGGGCGGTCGCGCAGCGGCGGGACCGCAATCGTGAAGCGGGCGAGACGGTAGTAGAGGTCCTGGCGGAAGTCGCCCGACTGCACCTGCTGCTCGAGGTCCTTATTCGTAGCGGCCAGGACGCGGACGTCGACCTGGCGTCCGGTGCGCGCGCCGACCCGCCAGACCTGGCCGTCTTCGAGCACGCGCAGGAGCTTGGACTGCAGCTCCAGGGGCATTTCCCCGAGCTCGTCCAGGAACAGGGTGCCCTCATGGGCCATTTCGAAGAAGCCGCCGCGCTCGGTCGTCGCGCCGGTGAAGGCACCCTTCTCGTGGCCGAACAGAAGCGACTCTGCGAGCTCGGCCGGCATGGAGGCGCAGTTGACCGGGATGAACGGCCTCTGTCCGCGGTTGCTGCCATGGTGAATGGCGCGGGCAACCAGCTCCTTCCCGGTGCCGCTTTCGCCTGTGATGATGACCGAGGTCGCTGGGTTCTCCTGCATCAGCCGGATGTCGTCGAGGATGCGCCTGAAGGGCGGGCTGTGGCCGATGAAGCCGTCGACTCCCCAGCGCTTGGCCTCGCGCTCCGACAGCAGCGACAGCTGGCCCTGCAGCTGCTTGCGGGCGGCGACCTGCTTCTCGAGCGCCTGGTTCTTGGCCTCGAGCTCGCCGTTGCGCTGCACCAGGGTAAGGTTGGCCTGCTCGAGCTCGTGCCGCAGGAAACTCAGCCGCAGCTGGGTTCGCACCCGGGCCAGTACCTCCTCGTCGCGGAACGGCTTGGGGATGTAGTCGATACCGCCGGCGCGGAAGCCGCCCACTACGTCCTCGGCCTGGTCTCGAGCGGTAACGAAGACGACTGGGATGGACTCCAGCTTCGGGTCGCGCTTGAGTCGGCGGCAGACTTCGAAGCCGTCCATCTCGGGCATCATGACGTCGAGGAGGATCAGGTCCGGGCTGGTGTTCGCGGCAACCTCCAGGGCCAGCGGGCCGTCGGTAGCGAGGGCCACGTCGAAACCCTCTGCTTCGAGCAGGGCGCAGAGGACGTCAAGGTTGGCCGGCACGTCATCCACCAGCAGGAGTTGGGCCCCTCTCAGGTCCACCTCGGGTTCAGCCGGCATGGATGGACTCCATCAGTGAAACGATCTCTTCCATTCGGTGCTGCTGGCGCAGGGTCCGCAGATGCTTGGCCAGTCGCTCACCTTCGGTTCCCAGCGTTTCGAGCTCTTTGAAGCAGTGCTCCATCTGCGTGACCTGTCTATTGGCGGCGGCGTGCTGGAGGCGTTCGTGCAGGTCGGAGGAGAGCTGCAACCCCGACCAGTCCCTGTCGACGGCTGCTGAGACCGGGGTGCTGCGAATGAACTCCACGCCGAGGAGTTCTTCGAGACAGGCGTAAATCTGCTCGAAGCGGAACGGCTTGCCAATAAAAGCGTCGAAGCCAGCGTCTAGGGTTCGACGGCGGTCGACGTCGAGCGCGGACGCCGAGACGGCGACCACCCTGCAGTGCTCGCCGCCGGCAAGCTGCCGCAGCCCTTCCAGGGTCTCCACTCCATCGATATCCGGCATGTGGATGTCCATGAAGACCAGGTCGGGGCCAGCGGCCGTGGCCGCGGCCAACAGATCCAGCGCTTCCCGACCGCCGGTGGCGGCCGTAACCTCGGCGCCGATCTCGCCGAGCAGGTGACAGAGGATGTCCCTGTTCTCGCGATTATCGTCCACCACGAGCACGGCGATGCGGTGACCTTCGGCCAGGTGCTGAACTCCAGCTCCCGGTTCGACGCTGGCTAGAGCCCTGACCTGGCCCGGTGGCAGCCGGACGGCAAACGCGAACCTGCTGCCGGTGCCAGGGGTCGAGTCTACAGTCAGTTTACCACCCATGAGCTCCACGTAATGTTTGGCGATGGCGAGTCCCAGACCTGTGCCACCGCGCATGTTGCCGGCCTCCCCCTGCTCGAACGGCTCGTACAGCCCGTGGAGGTCGGTGTCGGAGATGCCCGGACCAGTGTCGTTGATCGCGAATCGATACTTCTCCTCCCCGTTCGTCTCAACTTCCAGCGTTACTGTCCCGGCCTGGGTGTACTTGACGGCGTTTCCGATGAGATTTACCAGCACCTGGGTGAGCTTGGCTTCGTCGCCGTGGACCCACAGGGCGCCGGCGGCCGGGCCTCCGCGCTGCCACTGCAGTCCCTGCCGGGTACAGCGATCCGCGAACATCGACTCGACCATCTCGACCAGATGGGTCAGGTCGAAGTCGCGGGGATTCAGCTTCAGGTGGCCAGACTCGATGACCGAGAGCTCGAGGACGTCGTCGAGCAGGTTGAGCAAGTGGTCGCCACTGCTGTGGATGGTCTCGATGGCGGCCCGGTGGGGCTCGGACAGGTCCTGGCTGCGCTGCAGGACCTGGGCATAACCCAGAATGGCATTCATCGGGGTGCGGATCTCGTGACTGACGTTGGCCAGGAACCGGGACTTAGCCTGGCTGGCCGCGTCCGCCTCTTCCACCGCCTCCTCAAGGTCGCGGGTGCGTTCGTCCACGCGGCGCTCCAAGTCGACGTTGGCGCGGTGGAGCCTGTGGTGGATCTGGGCAAAGTCGTAGAACAGGTAGCCCGCCGAAACCGGCACCAGGAACAGTAGTATGCCGATCAGATAGGGGTATTCGAAACCCCACGGCGGCGGCACCAGCTTCAGGTTGATCGCGATCTGGTAGGTGGCGCAGGCGATGCAGGCCCCCATGCCCAGGCTGATGACCCAGAACCAGGCCTGCTTGCGGCCGATGACGCGAGTGACGACGCGGCGGCGGCGGCTCAGCGCCAACCCGATCAGGCGGAGAATGTCGGCGAACACCACCATCACGAAGATGTAGACCCAGTTAAGGAGATGGAGGCGGAACGAGGCCGCGGTGGCCAGGGCGATCCCGATTCCTAGGAAGATCCAGAACGTTCGGGGCAGCCGCAGATAGAGGAAACTGTAGCAGATGCCGGCCCCGGACAGGGTGGCGAACACGACGCCGTAACGCCAGAGCCGCTCGATGTAGGTGCGCGAGGTCAGGTCGACGCCGAATTGCAGCTCCATGTTCATGTAGACGAGGGCGGCGAGGAGTCCGGCGAAGATGCTGACGTAGAGGTTCCTGCCGAGCGTCGGATAGAACAAGTACATGAGAAGGTGGAAGAACGCGAAGACCAGCAGCACGCCGGCTGAGAAATACTGCAGTATTCGGCTGGTGGCCACGGCCCGGGTGCGGTGTTCCGCAGCCGGAACCAGCTCACCGATCCAGGCGCTGAAGCCGGCCTTGGTGCCGGTCCGCCCGAGGCTGTCCGCCGAGCGGTTGACGTGCCTCACGGCCAGCAGGTGCTCGGCACCCGGGTTGGCGATGAGCAGCTTGGGACCGGGATCGATATCCGTTTCCGAGTCGAGGCCACTGTCGTCGATGCGGCCGTAGCGAAGCAGCAGGCGCCCGTCGAGAAAGACCTCTGTTGCACCGAACTGCTTGACCGCTAGAGCCAGGGGCCTGCCGACGAGTGTGGAGTCCGGTTGGATCCGGAGGCGAAACCAGCCGGTTCCGGGCCAGCCCGTCGCCGGTAGGGCGTCCGGGTCGAGATTGGTGCGGCCGGCGACCCAGTCGCTGTCGTCCAGCATCAGTGAAGACCAGCCGGGATCGTCACCCGGTTTGAATTTCCAGTCGCCGGAGAGGAGGAACTGGTGGGCAGCCCGGTCGAGTATGGCTGTGGACAGAGAGATCTTGCCATCGACCTGCGCCGGCGCGGACGTCGTCGTCATCGCGAGGCTGGTCAGTATCATCAGAAGAGTTGGAATCGACCGCATCGAGTCTCCTGGAGTATTAGCCTCCGGGGCTGCCGTTAGCCGCGGCAGCTGTCGTCCGCGCCGTCTCTCTCGACTATAAAATGGCCCATGGGTAGTGGATAGAAATCACGGGATGGCGACCCGATAGCGTTCCACCGCCTCCTCGTCCAGTTCGACGCCGATCCCCGGCTTGTCCGTCGCCGCGATGCGGCCGTCGACGACGAGCGGTTCCTGCAGCAGGCTGTGCTCGTGGGCGAAGTTGCCGCACAGGTCGCTGCCCAGGGTGCAGTTGCCGGCGGCCAGGGAGGCCTGGGCGCGGCAGGCGTCGAAGAGCCCGTTGTCGACGTTGCTGGCTTGCCATACCGGAATGCCTTCGGCTGCGGCGATGCGGGCCATCTCGAGAAAAGGCCAGCCCGACGGCGCTACGTTGATGCCGTCGACGGCGCGGGCAGCGACTGCGGCGATCACCTGGCTCGGGTTCTGCAGGTGGGGACAGATGAGCACGCCTGCTTCTTCCTTCATGCGGCGGTAGTCCTGCCAGGATTCGTCCTTCGGCATCGGGTCTTCGAAGATGATGTCGAGGTCCTGGACCTGGCGGGCCAGGGCAAGCGTGTTCTCGACGTTGTAGAAACGCTCGTTCGGGTCCAGGACGATGCGCATCTCCGGCGCCACCTCGTGGATGGCGAAGGCCCGGTCGGCCATGTTCCCGTCCTCCCACTTGCATTTCATCTTGATGCCGTGGAAGCCGAGGTCGAGGGCACGCCGGGCAGCGGTGGCCGAGTCTTCCGCGCTCATCCGCGCGATCCAGTAATCCACCGGCACGCTGTTCTGCTCGCGGCCTCCGTAGATGCGGTAGAGGGGCCAGCCGATCGCCTTGCCTACTAGGTCGAGCAGGGCCATGCCGTAGCCGGCTTCACCCACTTGGCGGGGTTCGAACGACAGTACCTCGCGCCCCAGCCATCCGAGCGGCGGCGCGTCCGGGACCGGGTCGCCGAAGTAGGGGCCGCTCATGCCGATGCCCGTCAGGCCGGCGTCGGTGTGGACGTAGAGGATGTCTTGACCGCGCGCGTCGAGGGGCAGAGGATAGCTGCTGCTCCGCTCGTCGTATTCGGGCGGCGGCAGGATGCCGGGGCGAAAGGGCACGCAGACCGTCTTGCGCTCAAAGTGGGTGATCTTCATCGCTCGCTACCTTCCTGTTGGCTCGAGGTTTCATCGCGGAAAGCGGCAAAGAGTTCGGGAACGCCGGCCTCGAACGGGTCGCCATCGTGGGCGACGACCCGAATCGCCAGATCGACTTCGTCGCCTCGCGCGACCAGGGTTGCGCCCTTGCGGAAGGGATTGACCCGGATGCTCCCGTAGGTGCCGGCGTACCAGGCGACGTGGCCCATGGAGGGGAACTGAAAGACCGCCAGCCCGGCAGTGCGTCCTTCGGCGTCGGTGCCGTAGTAGTCTATCCAGTTGGCGTGCTGCCAGATCACCTCGTCGTCTCGACGTCCTTCCGAGTCGACCAGCCGGCCCCCGATCGTTTCGCCACTACGTCCGACGACGCGCAGATGATCGGCGACCCGAATCGTGAAGTAGCCGTGGCGCGACGGCCCGAGACGCAGATCCCATTGGGTCGGGCGCAGCTGCGAGCGCACGTCGATGATGTTGGCGCGCTTCCCCGGGAAGACGCTGACCGTCCGCATCTCCTCGGCGACGACGCGGCGATACTTGGGGGCGATGCCTTCCTCCGGTCCCTGCCACTGCGTGCGGGCGATGAATTCTAGGTGATTCTCGCCCAGCTCGGTGACCTCGTTGTGTGCCGTGGCGACGATGCGGCCTTCGCCGCGGCCACGCATGTCGGGTCCGTTGGTGTAGAAGCAGATGCCTGGCTCTTCGAAGCGGCCGGCGGCCGAGGTCTGGTAGGTGAAGAAGTAGTCGTTGCCGACGGTCAGGGACTGGTGGAAGGGATGGTCGCTGGTGGGGCGCTCGTTGGTCACGGCGACGCCGGCGGGAGTGACCAACGGATAGATGTAACAGCGGCGCGAGGACTGGCAGAAGCCGGTGACGGAGCGGCCCTGCTGCCCGATGCGGAGCAGACGGACAGGATCGGAGTCCCAGCTGTCCGGCAGGGCTATGTCGCTACTGTCGACCTCGAAGTAACGCATCCTTGTCTCCTAGCGAAACCAGTCGTAGTTGAGTCCGAGTGAGCGATCGGCGAGCGGTAGGTCGGTACGCTCGCCACCGCGGGAGGCGGAAAGCTTGAGGGCGATCTCCACTTCCAGGGCCATGGCCACGCGGCGGCCCGAGCTCCTGGGTTCGGACGAGCGGCCGTCGAGACAGTCGATGAGCTCCGAGAGGCCGAAGACGGCATTGTAGCCGCCGGCGAACTGGGTGCCGGTCCAGGCCACCTCCCGGCGATATCGCGAGTCGCCCTCCATGTCCTGCCACAGGCGCCAGCCGTTGTCGAGGGCCAGCGCGCCGGTGCTGCCGGTCACTCTTGCGAGTCCGGCGCCAGGGCGAAAGAATATCACTAACTCGTTGTCTGTCGTCACCATGCCCTGGCCGGCGAATTCGTCACTGCCTGATTCGCGACGCGGCCGGTCTCCGGTTCCCACCACCCAAGCCAGCGGTTCGTCGATGAAGAGGGACCAATGCGGTTTCTGGGCGTGCGGGCTGTCGGCCTCGACCGCGAGAGGCTCGCCGATGGCGCCGCTGTTAACTAGCTCCTGCGCCACCGCGTACGACGGGTGATTCATCGGCACTGCGCCGGTGAGCAGAGGGACGTTGGCGCGGGCGCAGGTTTCGACCATGCGGTCAGCTTCGGCGAGGGTATGGGCGAGAGGTTTTTCGACGGCGATGGCGCGGACGCCGCATTCCGCCGCCAGGCAGGTCAGGGTGGCGCGGCCGGCGGTGTTGGTGGCGATGGCGACAATGTCGAGATCCTGGTCTCGCAGCATGCTCTCCGCGTCTTCGTAGACCGCGTCGATGCCGTAGCGCTCGCGGAAGACGGCAAGGCGCCTGACGTCGCGCTCGGCGGCGGCAACCAGCTCCACCTCGGGGCGCTGCCAGATTACCTCGGCCCAGCTGTGCGGCACCTCGACGGTGCCGCTGCCTTCGTGGAAGTGGAAACGGCGGTGGACGTCGAGCTCCGGGGTGGGGCGCTCGACATCGTCGATCTCGTAGCGGTCGGGGGGACGCTTACCAAGGTCGGAGAGGAGGCCCATCCACCCGAGGCCGACTACACCGGCGCGGTAACCTGTCGGCACTGCTTCGCGAGCCTCGACCTGCGATTCGTCGCAGCGGGAAAACGTCGGTTGATTCATTGCCTATCTGCTATCCGTCTGCATTGGTGGCATCACACACGAATATACCTCCGACCCGGGTGTGAGGTGATTCTATCTGACTCTGCGTTCCGTACTGCGGATCGGGGACTTAGTACGCCGTAATGCGACCAACCTACCTTCTATTTCGCCCCCGCGATCCAGGTGTCTCGACGCCGAAATTCCAAGGCTGCTTCCTTCGCGGTGCGCTAACGGTGCAGGACCGATTGCTTGACGCGGCTCCAGGAGACCGCCAGCAGGGTGGTCGGCAGGCGGAGCAGACGCCACATCTCCGCTGCCAGGAGCTCGTGGCCCGCCGCGCTTGGGTGCGTCCCGTCCCAGAAGAAGTGTGCGTCCGGATTGCTGCAGATGTCGGGCGGGTCGTAGCAGGGCCTGTCCACCACTAGGTTGGCGGTGTCTCCGATCACCGTTGCGAGATCGAAGCGCCGCACGGTGGGTACGTCGAGGCTGTCCAGCGCCGACTCGAGGGTGTGGTTGTAGGCTGCGGCGAGTTTACGTGCGTTGGTTGACTGCCAGTGGCCTGGTGTCCAGCTAACGTCAGGGGCCAGGATCACCAGGAGGTGGACGGCGCCGCGATCGAGCAGCGCGTCAACGGCGGCGGCGTGGTCGTTGGCGGCCGTGCGGATGGCCGGCTCGGCACTCTCCTCGTTCGACTCGACCGCGCCCATGATGTCGTTGCCGCCGCCGGTGACGATGTAGAGTGCGTCGCTGTCCAGGGCGCCGGTCGCGGCATCAAGGAAGCGGGTCACCTGAGTGCGGACACTGGGTATGACGAGCACTCGCAGGTCGATGTCGTCGCTGGCGCGGGCACCGGCCCAGGCGTGGTTGGTGCCGCCCTGGTGCGAGGGCCGGGGCGGAGCGAGGCCGGCGAGCCGGGCCAGCACTTCGACGGCGACCGGACCGTTGGAGAAGCGCCCGCCGAAATACGGTTCGGCCGGCAGCTGGAACGAGGTGGCGGCGTGGAAGTTACCGCTGTCGACCAGGCTGTCTCCGAAGACGATCAGCTGGCTGAACTCGGTGGCAGTGGTGGGTCGCCACGCCACCAGGCCGGCCGCCAGGGCCAGCGCGCAGGTGCGGCCGAGCAAGGCGGAGGCCCGGAGTATCAACCGCTTCCCGTGCTCTTCAATCGGTGCGGGGTGCGTAGGTATTGCGCGAGTTGACCAGGGTGCCGCCGTCGACTAACAGGGTCTGGCCGGTGACATAACTGGCTTCGTCGGAGCAGAGGTAGACCGCGGCGGCGGCGATCTCGGCGGGCAACCCGGAACGTCCCATCAGGGCCATATCGATCGGTCCCGGCGCTGCGCCGTCAGGTAGGTCGACGTCAATGGGCCCCGGGGCAACGCAGTTGACCCGGACCCCGTGCTCGACCAGATCGTTGGCCATGCTCTTGGTCATCACTTCGATTGCTCCCTTGGCTGCGGCGTAGGCCAGTGCTCTAGGCTGGGGCAGGAAGCCGTTGACCGAGGAGATGTTGAGGATGGCGCCGCCGCCGGAGTCGACGATGGCGCGGGCGCTGAGCTGCGAGCAGATGAAGACGCTGGTCTGGTTGGCGGCGATGATGCGATCCCAGGTCTCCTGTGTCGTGTCGAGCAGGTCGCCAAGGACGCGGGTTATGCCGGCGTTGTTGACGAGGACGTGGAGGGCGCCGAAATGGCCGGTGACTCGGTCGATCAGCCGCTCGACTTGGCCGCGCTGGGAGACGTCGGTGGGTACGAACAGCGCTTCGCCACCGGCCGCCTGCACCTCCTCCCGTGTACGCTCGCCGCTCTCGGGGTCGCGCTGGGCGAGGACGACGCGCGCGCCCTCGCGGGCGAACCGACCGACGATGGCGCGCCCGATGCCGCGTCCTCCACCGGTGACGAGGGCGACTTTATTCTTGAGGAGCATGGCATCCTTTCGCAGTCGAATTGGGGACATGCAAATACTACCCCAGCGTTTTTTCCGGAGCAAACCGGCTTGTCGGGCGTCCAGATTGCAGGAGTGCGGCGAATCGGCTACCCTGTCAGCTGAGGCAGGATCCGGTTCCGTTGCCGAGGAGAATGGTATGAGCGACCAAAAGATGGCGATTCTGCGGATGCTGGAGGAGGGGAAGATTACGGCCGATGAGGCGGCGAGACTACTGTCGGCGCTGGGAGCCCAGTCTGGCGAGCCAGCTGCTGGCGACTCCGCCGCGAGCGCGGGTGATTCCGTTGCGGGCGACGACCGGGAGAAGCTGGGCGCCGAGCGCGACCTGTTCGATAACCTGGGACACAGCCTCGGTCGGGTGTTTAAGGCGGTGCAGGAAGTGGATGTGGACCGGGTCGTCCGGACTGCGCGAGAGTCCGCTTCCGAAGCGGTCTCCTCGGTTCGCGACTCCGCCGGTAAGCGCGTGCACGAGGTCATGGAAGAAGTCGCCGACGTGGTCTCGGAGGTCACCGGCCGCGGTGAACGGGAAGAGGTGGTGGAAGAGGAGGAGTGCAGTCTGCCGTCGGCGGGTGTGACTCGGCTGCGGGCAGAAACCGGCAACGGCCCTGTCAGCGTCACTTCAGCTGACACCGACCAGGTTACCGTGACCTCGGTAACCCGGATCAGCGGCCGCGACCTGGCCGCTGTGCGCGCTTTCTCCGAGCAGGTCGAAGTCGCGGTGGAGCAGGTGGATGACGAGATCAGGGTGTCGCGCTCCCACCCGCGGCCGCCGGCTGGAGTCTTGGTGACGGTCGGTTTCGACATCCGCTGCCCGGCTAGCCTCCATTGCCGGGTCTACACGCTCAACGGCAAAGTCGGGATTCGTGGGACGCGCGCCGACATTGACGCGGCATCGTCCAATGGCGAGGTCACGATCGAGGGCGGCGTGGGCGCGGTCAACGCGCGGACCAAGAACGGCCCGGTGCGGGCAGTAGTGGAGGAGTTACGCGGCCGGGGGGAGTTCGAGTCGATAAACGGCCAGATCGACGTGGATATCCGGACGGGACAGGCGTCGCTGCAGGCCAAGACGCTGAACGGCTCGGTCAACGCGCAGGTGCCGGCGGCATTTGACGGACAGCTCGATGCCCATACCACCAACGGCCGCGTCAGTTGCCACTTTCCCATCCCCGCGTCCGATTTATCCAAGAAGAATCGGGTGACGGCGCCGCTGGGCCGGGGCGGGGACGACCTGATCAGACTGCATACCCTCAACGGGGGTATCACCCTAAAACCCGTAGTAGAAGAGTAGGTGCCCGCGGATCTTCGGTCCCGAGCCGGGCCAGTCGATCAGGGCCTCAGCTTCGCGCGCCGACGCCAGGCCCCACCCGCAGCCGACATCGAGCACCGCCGTGCTGGCGGTCAGCCGGGAACCGAGGAACTTGAGCCGCAGCCAGGTCGAGTTCCACATCTTGTATCCCTGGCGGTGCGGCTGGTGGGTGAGCTTGAGCTGGCGCAGGCGGGGATGCGACGGCCGCGGGATAACAACCCCGAAAGCCTCGCCTATGCGTGTATAGAAAGTACATAGGTGTCCCTGCCATCAGAATCCATGGTAATGCATAGAGGTGCCCGGCGTTGACGGTTGCCGGGGTAACATCCATCATAGAGCCCGGCCGAGTTAGCCGTGCACCCGCCAGAAGCCACCGACCCGACAGCGACATTGAGTTCGTCGAAATACCCGTTCACCCGATTGCTCGCGGCGCTGCCGCCCACGGTGCCATTCGTGCCGCCAGAGGCGCTCGAGCGTCGCAGCGGCCGGCCGCTGGCGGTGCGCGTCGGCGCCAACGAGTCCGCCTTCGGGATCTCCACTTGCGCGCGCGCCGCGATGGCGGAGGAGGTGGATCGCATCGGCTGGTACAACGACCCCGAGGCCTACGATCTGCGCCAGGCGATCGCCGCGTTCCACGGCGTGCAGCCAGCCGAGGTGAGCGTGGGGGCCGGCATCGACGAGCTGCTCGGGCTGATTGTCAGACTCTGTATCGAGCCGGGTGATCCGGTCGTCAGCTGCAAGGGCTCCTATCCAACCTTCCACTACCACGTGGCTGGTTTCGGGGCCGCCCTGCACCAGGTGCCCTACGTCGATGACCGGGAGGATGTGGACGGGTTGCTGCGCCTGGCCCACGAGGTGGACGCCCACCTCGTATATGTGGCCAATCCGGATAACCCGATGGGTACCTGGAACCGCGGTGCCGACGTCGAGCGGTTATGCCGTGAGCTGCCCGAAGCGTGCCTGCTGGTGCTGGACGAGGCCTACGTGGAATTCGCGCCGCCCGAGGCGCGGCTCGCCGGTGAGGGCGTGATGGCCGGGGCGATCCGGATGCGGACCTTTTCCAAGGCGCACGGCATGGCCGGTGCCCGCGTTGGTTACGCCATCGCCGACACCGAGATGGTGGAGGCGCTCGACAAGGTGCGCAACCACTTTGCCGTTAACCGGGTCGCCCAGGCTGGGGCGTTGGCCTCGCTCGGCGATCGCGCCTTCGTCGGGCAGGTGGTCGACCAGGTCGCCGAGGGCCGCGAGGAATACACCGCCCTTGGTCGTGAGCTCGGTCTGCTGATCCTACCGTCCGCTACTAACTTCGTGGCCATCGACCTGGGAAGCGGGGCGCGGGCGCGGGCGGCGATGGCGTCGCTGCTGGAACGGGACGTCTTCGTGCGCATGCCTGGCGTGGCGCCGCTGGACCGCTGTATCCGGGTCACCGTCGGGACCCCGGCGGAGCGGATTCGCTTTGCCGAGGTTTTCCGCGAAGTTCTCGAGAGCCTCTGACCGAACGCGGGAGCAGTCGTCGTGCGCATCCTCGTCAGCGGCGCCACCGGCCTGGTGGGCGCCGCCCTTACTACCCATCTGAGCGGTGCCGGCCGCGAGGTCGTGCCGCTGGGCCGCAGTTCCGGCGCCGGCCGCCTCTGCTGGGACACCCTGGCCGCCGACCAGCTGGAGGGATTGGACGCGGTCGTGCACCTGGCGGGCGAGAGCATAGCTGGTCGGCGCTGGACGCGCCGACAGATGGCGCGAATTCGCGACAGTCGGGTGCTGCCGACGGCCCGACTTAGCGAGCTGCTGGCGGCGACGTCGCGGCGGCCGCCGGTCCTAGTGTGCGCTTCCGGGGCCGGTTACTACGGCGACCGGGGCGACGAGGTCTGCACGGAAGACAGTGATCCAGGGCTGGGCTTCCTGCCCGAAACCTGTATCGCCTGGGAAGGGGCCAGCACCCCGGCCCGTGACGCCGGCATCCGTGTCGTGCACATGCGCTTCGGTATGGTTCTCAGCGCCGACGGCGGTGCCCTGGCCAAGATGTTGCCGCCGTTCCGGTTCGGACTGGGCGGGCGCATCGGCCACGGCCGCCAGTACGTGAGCTGGATCGGTATGGCGGACGTGGTCGAGGCCCTCGCGCGCGCCCTCGACGATCCGGATCTGGATGGTCCGGTCAATACGGTGGCACCGGCTCCCGTCACCAACGCCGAATTCACCCGGGTCCTGGCCGGTGTCCTCGGGCGGCCTGCCGTCTTCCCGGCTCCCGCCTCGATGTTGCGCCTGATGCTGGGCCGGATGGCCAATGACCTCCTGCTCGCGAGCACCCGCGTCGAGCCCCGACGCCTGCTGGACCGCGGCTTCCGTTTCGTGCAGCCCGATCTGGAATCCTGCCTGCACGCGCTGCTGCCCCGCTAGGCGCGCACCCGAATCATCCCCGTAACCTGACCACCACACCCGCCGCGTCGGTTCCCCCTTCCTCCTGGAGGGGGCACCCCGGGCACGCCTATTGCATTCGGGGACTTCGCGGAGGTGTAGATGCGGGCATCCGGTTTTGCGCGGCAGCCAGTCGTCCGGTGGTTGGCCCTGACAGGACTGGTCGCAGCGCCGCCGGTGGCCGGCACTGAGGTGGCGGTGGCCGCCGGTAACGGGACGGAGGCGTTTCCGGAGCCAGGTGACCAGGTCGTCCTTTCCGCGGCGTCGGCCGCCGGTATCGGTGCGGAACAGGCGGCGATGATTGCGCTGCGCTCCCGGTTCCGCGTTACAGCCGCTGGTCTCCACATGTACAACCGGGTCGAGATGCATCGCGGTAGCTGGCGCGGCATGCTGCTCAGCGAACGGGATCCCGGCGAGCCGAACCCGGTGGACTTCGTCGCCTTCTATGTCGAGAGACGCGGGGATCGAAGCCGGTTCGTTGCCGGCGACCTGCGTCCCGGGTTCGCTCAGGGGCTCATCTACGGACGGTCCACCCGCCGCAGCCGGTTCCTGTTCCTAAGCGACGACAGCGGTCACCTGGGCTATCGCGCTACGGCTGAGAACGCGGCCCTGCGCGGTCTGGCGTGGCAACGGCGGCTGACGGCGGGGACCCTGACCCTGGTGCTCGGGCGATTCAACCGGGACGGCCGGCACGAGGCCGGCCGCGTCATCGCTCTCCCCGGCGGCGGGCGTCACGTCTCGGCGACCGAGCGTTCCGGCCGCAAGACGGTTGGGGGCTGGAACGGCGGACTGCGAGTGCGCTGGAGCCGCGGTATCGCCGCCGCCGGCATCGTCCTTGCGACGACCCGGCTCGAGGATCTCGTTGACCTGCGAAAGGCAGGGCGCGCTCCATGGGCCTTTCACGGCACCACTCGTTGGTCTGCCGCGGCGGACTTGGTGATCGATGGTCGGAGCGGGCGGCTGGTGGCGGAGCTTGCGCAGGCAGGAGATGGGCGCCGCGCCGCGGTAGCTACCGGCCGCCTGCGGCTCGGCCGTCTGCGTCTGCGGGCGCAGATGCGGTACTTAGACCCGGGCTGGCTCAGCTTCTTCGGCGCCGGCCCGGCTACCGGCACGTCCGGGAACGAGCGTGGCTACGCTCTTGCGCTGTCCGGCAGTGGGATGGGCGTCTGGTGGGAATCGGTGCTGGATCAACGGATGAGCCTGCAGCCCGGGCGGGACCGCCCGGTGCCTGCCCCCGCCGAGCGCATGCAACTGGCCGGACGAGGTCGGCTGGCTGGCGGTCGATGGGCCATGGCTGTCGAGCAGCGCCGGGGCCGAAGCTGGAGTGGCGGCGGCGAGGTCGGCGAGCGTTCGCGCAAGCTGCGGCTGAGCCACATCCGGGGTCGTGCCCCCGCAGGCGAGTGGACGGTCGAGGCCGAACTCCGCCGGGCGGTACGAGGTGGCGCTCCTGGTGAGGGACTGCTGGCGTCTGCTACCTGGCGTCGCCGGCGCCGCGTCACCCACCTCCTGAAGCTGGCCGGTTACGTCGAGAGTGGCTCGGGGGGGCGTTTGTACCTGTTCGAGCCGGACCTGCCGGGTGCCGTCGCCATTCGGCCGACGAAGGGAACCGGGTGGCGCTTGGTGGCACTGACCGGATTCTCACGCGGCGATGTGGGCGTCCGTGTTCGCTCCCGCATCGAGCTTCCAGTCGATGGACGCAACTTCAGGCAGGAATTCGGTTTACAGGTAGATTGGAAGGGCTGACGGGCCCGGGCGATTTGTTGACAATATCTCTTCTGATAGATAATTTGGGGGGTTGGCGATCGATTGTTTGCGTCCTTCCTCCACCTGATCTATTTCGATGGCGACCGGTCCGGACTCTGCGCGCGCGCGCGAGGAGCGCCTCCAACGGCTCAACGAAATCGGATCAGCCTTGTCCGTAGAGCGCGATCTCAACCGCCTGCTCGAACGCATTCTGCAGGAGGCCCGGGGTTTCACCCACGCCGATGCTGGCACGCTCTACCTCCTGTACGACGACCATCTCCACTTAGAGATCGTCCAGAACGACACTCTGCGCAGCTTCGTCGGCGGCCGTCAGGGCGCGATTAACCTGCCTCCTCGGGTCCCGATGACCAAAGGCAGCGCTTCAGGCTACGCTGCGGTAACCGCAGAAACCCTGAACATCGAAGACGTCTATACCGACGAGGTTTACCGCTTCGAAGGTCCCAAGCAGTACGATCGCACGTCGGGTTATCGCACTCAGTCAATGCTGGTAGTGCCGATGCGGGACCGCGACGACCAGACTATCGGGGTCCTGCAGCTGCTCAATGCCACCGACCCGCAGACGGACAAACCGGTGGCATTCTCGAGCGCCGACCAGGCCGTCCTGCAGTCGTTGGCCTCCCAGGCGACGGTGGCGATCAACAACGTGCGCCTGATTCACGAGACCGAGCAGCTGTTCGAGTCGTTCGTGCAGGTGATGGCGACCGCGCTCGACGAACGCTCCGCTTACACCGGCGGCCACGTGCGCCGGGTGATGGAGATGGCGATGGTGGTCGCCGAAACGGTCAACGAGGTCACCGAGGGGCCATTCGCCGCGGTCGGCTTCAGCGCGGAAGAGATGAACGAGCTGCGCATCGCGGCGTGGATGCACGACATCGGCAAGATCACGCAGCAGGAGTGGATCGTCGACAAGCCGACCAAGCTCACGACGATCTACGACCGCATTGACCTGCTGCGCACACGCATGGACTTCATCCGCAGCGCCACCGAGAACGAGTTGCTGCGGCGGAAGGTGGAGCTGCTGGAAGCCGGGAGGCCGGTCCCGGCCCAGCTGGACGAGGAGTATGGCCGCCGCATCGAGCTGATCGCCGACGAATCCCGCTTCCTCGAGCGGGTCAACGAGCCCGGCGAGTTCATGGAGAAAGAGGACCTGGCACGGCTGCGCGAGATCGCGTCCAAGACCTTTCCGGTCAACGACGGCGAGCAGACCTACCTCACCGACGACGAGCTGGAGAACCTGTCCATCCGCAAGGGCAGCCTGACCCAGGACGAGTTCCAGAAGATCAAGGATCATGCCTCGATGAGCATCAAGATGCTGGGTCAGATCCCGTTCACACGGAAGCTGTCGCAGGTGCCGGCCATCGCTGGCGCCCATCACGAAAAGCTCGACGGCAGCGGCTATCCGCTGGGGGTGAAGGCGGAGGAGATCGGACTGCAGGCGCGCATTCTGGCTCTGGTTGACATGTTCGAGTCGATGAGTGCCGACGACCGGCCGTACCGCGCCAGGCCGATTCCGCGGGAGATGATTCTGCGCTTCCTCAATGAGGACGGTGATAAAAACCTCATCGACAAGGACCTGGTCGAGCTGTTCATCGATCGGGAGCTCTACCTCAAACTGGACGAGATCAAGCTGAAGATGGGAGAGGAGGCCAAGGCGGCGGTGGCCGATTAGGCGCGCCCGCCACTCTGTCCTCGACGAACGCTTCCCGCGAGGGGGGTGTTTTTGGTCTGCAGCCACCTCGAATCGTTCGTTCACTTAATGGCACTCTCCCGCGGCTGCGCTCTCGCAATCCTCCTGATTATTCCCGTGCCGCTCGCCGCCGGGCCGCTCGTGTGCGCGCAGCCTGCCGGCAAGGCCGCCGCCGTGCAGCGCAACCTGCTGCCCGCCGGCAGCTACCACGCGCTGGTGATCTTTGCCCGCTTCGCCGACGAGTCGGCCAGCGACGATGCCTCGGGACCGAGCTTCGCCCGCGCGCTCTTCGACCCGGACAGGCCCGGGAGTCTGACCCATTTCTTCGACGAGATGTCTGGCGGGCAGCTGCGCCTGACCGGCGAAGCGCTGCCCCGGTGGTACGTCTCCAGCCAGCCGAGCTCGGCCTACGTCGGCCGCGATAGCGCTCGGGGCTATCGGGACTTCGTCCCCGAAATCCTGGCCCAGGTCGACGCCGACGTGGATCTTGGTGCCTTCGACAACGACGGTCCGGATGGTCGGCCCAACTCGGGGGACGACGATGGGTTCGTCGACCTGATCTTCATCAACCTCCAGACTACGCCGACCGGTTTCATTCGCGGCGGCGCGACGGGCGTGGCCAACCTGGGTCTGGACCGGGTATTCACCTCCGACGACAAGGGGGTTGAAGGCGTCGAAATTCTCATCCGCTCCGACAGCGACCGGGTGGCCGCCGCCGGCACGCTGCAGCGCGGGCACACCTTCGAGCTCGCCGTCGGCAGCATGGCGCACGAGTTCGGTCACTTGATGGGGCTGCCGGACCTGTACGACCTCGACTTCAACTCTGCGGCTGGCACCCTCGAGCCGCGCAACGACTCGGCCGGCATCGGTTATTGGGGCCTGATGGGACACGGGGCTCTGGGTTGGAACGAGGTGGACGGCCCCAATCCGCTCTCGGTCTGGAGTCTCGGCCAGCTCGGCTGGCTCGGTCCCGGAAATAGCCGCCTGATCACGGTCACCGAGAACATGCGCGACCTGGCGATTACCGATGTCAGGAAGGGCGGCAACGTTTATCGGCTCCCGGGTAGGGGGGCGAGCAATTATTACCTTGTCGTGCATCGGCGACCGGGGTCGAGTTACTACGAGCGCAACCTGCCTGGCAGTGGCCTGCTGATCTGGGAGATCGACGAGGAGCAGCTTACGAACAACATCGAGCAGGCCAAGCTTATTGACCTGGTCACTTCCGACGGGCGGTTCCTCGATGCCGGCTTCCCGCTTGGGAAGCGACCCGCGCCTGACAGCGGGTTGGACAATCTGGACTTCTGGGCCCACGACGAAAACTATCGCCGGGAGTACGGCGGCAACCTGGGAGATGGCACCGACTTCTTCGACGGCGTCGTGGCTACCGACTTCTGGGTAGGATCCAATCCGTCACCGGTGTCGGGGACCAGGGTGGGTAACATCCGGCGCGATGGTGACGTGATGACCGCCGACCTGCTGCTGGACGATCCGCATCGCGCCGGGCGAATCGACGATGATGTGCGTTGGGATGGGGAGGTGGTTGTGGTCGGCGACATCGTGGTAAACCTGAACGGTCGGCTCTTCATCGGTCCCGGCGCTCAGGTCAGGGTGGACCGGGATTTGCGCGGCACCGGACGCGATCCCGAACGGGTCGAGTTCATCGTCGACGGCGAACTTTCCACCGGCGCTCGGCTCGGCTCGCCAGCAACCATCACGTCGGCGGCCGACGATCCGCGGCCCGGCGACTGGTACGGCATATCGATCGAGAGCACCGGCCGGGTCACGCTCATCAATACCCACATCCAGCATGTACACATCGGCGTGGCGGGGCGGCAGGTCAACGAGGACCAAGTGCTCAAGCGGGTCCAGATCAGCGGCGCTACCCACTCGGGCGTGCAGATCAGCCAGCTGGTGGGGATCCTTTCCTTGAGCGAGGTGAGCGTCACCCAGGCGGATTCCAGTGGCGTTAGTGTCATCGGCACCGGCAGTCTGACGGTTGCCGCGTCGACCTTCGTCAGCAACGGCCTGACGGGGCTGTCCCTGGAGGGGGGGCGCATCAGGTTGTTAAACAGTCGCTTTGTCGACAACGGACTCCAGCACGAGGCGGGGGCCAACCTGGTGCTTGGTCCGGGGGGCAGGGGGATCGTGAGTGAAAATCAGCTTTCGGGCGGCGTCGGCATCCTCTGTCGGGCCAGCCGGGAGGTGCGGATCGTCGACAACAAAATGAGCGACGGGCGCATCGGTCTCATTTCCAGCAGCTCCAGACCGTGGGTCGAGAACAATCTGATCTCCGGCAATGAGCTGGCCATCCAGGTCAGTGGCCTTGAGGTACCGGCCTTCCTGAGACTGAACACCATCGAGGGGTCTGAGCGGCTGGTCGAGAGCACGGCGATGCTCGACCTGAACGCGCGCAACAACTGGTGGGGGCGGGACGAAGAGGACTGGATAGGAGAACGCATGACGGGTGTGGTATTCTGGCAGCCGATCCTTAACGTCGATCCGAGGCTGACGGTCGAGTTCGACCTGGCGCAGAACTACCCCAACCCGTTCAACGGTAGTACGGTGATCGACTATGCCATCGGGATCGAGACGCCGATCCTCGCCAATGCCCTAGACCTGGACCTGCAGGTTCGCAATGTCGCCGGTGCCCTGGTCCGCCAGCTCGTCTACGAGAAGGCGGCGCCCGGACGCTATTCGATCTCCTGGGACGGCAGGAGCGATGACGGCCAGCCCGTGGCCAGCGGCGTCTACGTGTACGTCCTGCGGGTCGGACCGATCGTGCGATCGCAACGCCTGATGCTGCTCAAGTAGCGAGCGGGTGATGGGAAGAAATTTCCCGGTTGCCCAACGGTTGCCGGGGCCGACCCTACCCGGCCTAGTGGCGAAGGTCGAGATGGACCCAAGATGTAGCCCCGGCCCGTTTGTTGCTATGGTAGGGCGTCCGGTCGGTTCTGAGCGGATGGCAGTAGCTTAACCTTAATATTTTATTAAAGATATACGGGATCGGTCCGATTGTACCAGCAGAGTGAAAGAGGAGTGGTCTCCTTTTTGCTGAGTCTTAGACAACGATTTCAGAGTAAGTTCGTGCCGCTCGCACCAGACAGAGGTTGGAAGATGAGAGGATTTGGTCGCACGCCGGGCCTGGCCGCCGCCGCACTGCTGGCGCTGTCGTTTGCCCTGACCTGTGCAACCGACAGCTACGCCGGCGAAGCCTTCATAACCAAGGCGCGCGGCGACATCCTGACGATCGACCAGGGCGCCGAGGCAGGACTCGTGGTGAATATGGAGGTGGTGGTAGTGAGGCCGCCTGGCGAGGCCGTCATACATCCAGTGACGGGCGAAAACCTGGGCAATCCCGAGATCGAGATCGTCATGGGTGAGGTCACCAAGACGGCGGCCCGGTCGGCAACCGTGAAGATCCGTAAGCGGCCGCTGCTGACAATCCAGTCGGGCGACATGGTCCGCTTCATGACGCCGGAAGAAGAGATGATCATGGATCAGGAGCGGTCCATGGCCAGGGAGGAGCGGGCTCAGGAAGAGCGGCGTCAGATCAAGAGCAATGTCAAGGAACTGACCAAGAACATCCGCAATACCCAGGGCGCTATCAATTCGCTCAAGGGTGCCATCGGCCGGCTCGACCGCATCGACGAGAGCATTAAGGTCCAGCTGCGAGGCATCAATGAAGACATCCATTTCATGAAGGAAGAGATCAGCGCACTGAAGGAGTCGGTGTCGCTGATGGGTGCGGTGCCGGTCAGCGATCAGGAGGAGAGCTCCGGCGCCTGGATCGAGAGCGAAGAGAACGTTGAAATCCTCGAGGGCATTATCCGGGACGTGGTGGACGAGGAACTGTCGAAGGGCGGCGCCGAGCCGCCGACGCCCACCGACGCCGACCTGCCTCCGCTCGAAGACGAGAGCATGATAGGAGAAGAGGAGGAAGAGGCCTCCTTCTTCGAGCAATACGGGATCTTTGCCCTCATTGCCATCGGCCTGCTGCTGGTGATCGGAGCCGTGCTATACTATCTGAAGATGAACGCCGGCGAGGACGAGGACGAGGACGAGGACAACAATGACGACGACTTGGACGACGACTTGGACGACGAGGAGGAGGACTTCGAGATTGAGGAAGAAGATGATATCGTCGTCCAGGAGACTGCTTAAGATGGGCGCAGCCGTTCGAGGTACAGCGATGGTGAATCTCAGGGCCCGCCTTGTCTGCCTGCTCTGTCTGTCCGTGGCAGGTATGGCGCATGGCCAGATGATGGATGGTGGCACGATCGTAAAGATGATCAGCGGCGACCTGGTTTACGTCGACAAGGGCGCCAATGCCAATGTTATGACGGGCGACATCTTTGATATCGTCTCCGACGAAACGGTCTATCACCCGCTTACCGACTCGGTGCTCGCGGTCACGACGACGACGATCGGTGCAATTAAGATCCTGCAGGTCTTCGAGAAAACGGCTCTGGCGAAGCTGGTGCACATTCAGCTGGGCAAGGACCCGATGCTGAAGCAGGTGGTTCCGATCAGCGGCCCGGAGCGCCTGGCCGATTTGGAAAGCCAGATGATGCGGGACGACCGGGGACTTAGCGCCGGGCTGTCGCGCCGGTTGGCGATCGTTCCCGGTCTCTACCAGATGGAAATGGGCGAGCGTCGCAAGGGCTGGGTACTGATGGGCCTGGAAGCTGCCACGCTGGTGGCCGGCCTCAGCTACCGCTCCAGCAGCGACGACTGGAAGGATCAATACGATCGGTTGACCAGTTCGCACCATGACTTTGATCGATACCTGAACGGCGCCAAGGATCGGCGGACGTGGAGCAATCGGTTCCTGACCCTGGCCGCGGTCGTCTACGCCTACAGCTGGTTCGACGTGTTGTGGGAGGGCAGCGGCATGCCGATCAACATGAAGGTGGACCAGAGGCGGGCCCGCCGGCAGCCGGTAATGCAGCTGGGGGTTGGTACCGATCAGAGTGGCAGCTCGCTCCTGCAACTGGTGCATCGGTTCTGACGTGGGATATCAGATGGTAATTATGTTCGAACGCACGAAGGTGGCACTCACGAGATCTCTGATCGGATCGATCGCCGGGCTGGTCCTGGTTTTTGTTCTGCTGGCGCAGGTCTTCAGCGGATGCGGCAACTTCGATCGCGACAATCCGTACGATCCCAAGTTCGGCGATTACGTGGGCGACCTGGAGACGGCTCTGGTAGGCACCTGGAGTCTGGAGACCTCGTCGGAGAATCAGGTATACGTGTTCAAGCCAGACGGCAGTGTCAACCTGTTCGATTATTCTGCGCCGGACGGTGGCGTAGTCGACCGGAACAAGGGCTTCCCCGACACCCGGATGACCCGCTTCCTTGGCACCTACACCTGGCACGCTGGCCCCCTGATGCGCATCAACTTCACCAACTCGTGGACCAACGAGCCGGACGCCGAGGATCCGACCCTGCCGCCATCCGGCAAGGTTCTCGAGGTGCGGATTACCCGGAACAGCCTGATCCTGACCGATAGCACGGGCGAGCGGACCTACGCTCGCGTGTAGTCTCAGTCCAAGCATTCCATCCGCGGACGGGTTACAGCCTGCCGCTTCGGTTTTCCTACCCGCCCGTGCCGTTGCCTGGCCCGGGCGGTTTCAGTTATTTACGGTCCATCCCCTCGGAAACTCGATCTGAAGGTCCGCGCTTGAACAAGGGCATCGTCGTTCTCGACTTCGGCGGTCAGTACGCCCACCTGATCGCCAACCGCATCCGCCGCCAGAGCGTCTACGCCGAGATCCGCTCGCCCGATTCCGTCGCGGACGACCTGGCCGCCGCCGACGGCCTGATCCTCTCGGGTGGTCCCTCGAGTGTCTACGACAGCGCGCAACCGTCATACAACCCCGAAATTTTCCGCCTCGGCCTGCCGATGCTGGGTCTCTGTTACGGGCACCAGCTCATCTGCCAGCAGTTCGACGGGCGGGTGGCGCCGGGTGACAAGATGGAGTACGGGCCGGCGACTCTGGAGGTAGTGGAGCCCAAGGGCGTGCTGGCCGGCCTGGACGCGCGCGAGCAGGTCTGGATGAGCCACCGCGACAGCGTCGCCGAGATGCCCGACGGGTTTGCCGTCCTCGGCAGGACCGAAGACTGCCCGGTGGCGGCCATGGGCGATGTCGAGCGCCATATCTACGGGCTGCAGTTCCACCCCGAAGTGACCCACACCGAAAACGGGTTTCGCATGCTCGAGAACTTCGTCGACATCTGCGGCAGCCGTCGAGACTGGACGATGGAGCACTTCATCCGGGAGTCGATGGCCGACATCGTCACGCGCGCGGCCGGGAGGAAGGTTTTCCTGCTGGTCAGCGGTGGGGTCGACTCGACCGTGAGCTTCCTGCTGCTCAACCGCGCGCTGGGCGAGGAGCGGGTTCTGGGACTGCACATCGACAACGGCCTGATGCGCGAAAACGAAACTGCTCTGGTCGAGCGGCTCATGAAGGAATCGGGCTTCGCGAACCTGGAGGTGATCGATGCGGGTGAGGAGTTTCTCGGCGTGCTGGCCGGCGTGGCCGAGCCAGAGGAGAAGCGCCGGCTCATCGGCGAGGAGTTTCTACAGGTGCGCGACCGGGCGCTGGCGCGCCTGGAGCTCGATCCGGACGAATGGCTGCTGGGTCAGGGGACGCTGTACACCGATACGATCGAATCGGGCGGTACCGATAACGCCGAGGTGATCAAGACCCACCACAACCGGGTGCCCGTGATCGAGCAGCTCCTGGCCACGGGCAAGGTGATTGAGCCGCTGGTCCAGCTGTACAAGGACGAGGCGCGTGCGCTCGGTGAGAAGCTGGGGTTGCCCCATCACCTGGTGTGGCGGCATCCGTTCCCTGGGCCCGGCCTGGGGGTACGGGTGTTGTGCTGGGGGGGTGATGAGGTCGCGGCCGTCGCCCCGGACGTGGATGCGAGAATTGTCGACATCGCCGCGGTGTATAACCTCCAGGCTCAGGTCCTGCCGCTGCGCAGCGTAGGCGTCCAGGGTGATGGCCGCACCTACGCCCATCCGGCGGCGCTTGTCGGACCCGCAGACTGGAAGACTCTGGAGGCGGTCTCTACCGAGATCACCAATAACCACCCGGAGGTGAACCGCGTCGTGCACCTGCTGGCGCCGGCGGAGCTGCCTGACCAGCAGCTGAAGCGCGGCTACCTGACCAGGGATCGGCTCGACCTGCTGCGTTGCGCCGACCTGCTGGTCATGGAGGCACTGGAGCGGCACGACCTAATGCGGGAAGTCACGCAGATGCCGACGGTGCTGGTGCCGCTGTCATCGGACGGACGGCAGGAGAGCATCGTGCTGCGGCCGATAACGACTGACGACTTCATGACCGCGCGCTTCAGTACCTTGCCCGCCGCCTTCATCGACGAGGTCGGCGCTGGACTCATGGCGATCGATGGGATCGAAGCGGTGTTCTACGACGTCACCCACAAGCCTCCGGGCACCGTCGAGTGGGAGTGAGGCCCACCTTCAGCTGATCAGGAAGTACTTGTTCTTGCCGCGCCTCAGGATTACGTACTTCCCGTGCAGTCCGTCGGCAGGCCGGATCACGCGGCCGAGTTCGGCGCAGCGCTCGCCGTTAATGTAGATCGCCCCGCTTTTTACGTCTTCCCGCGCCTGCCGCTTCGAGCCCGAAACG
>CAYWBJ010000143.1:0-1700 GCA_964456165.1 uncultured Gemmatimonadaceae bacterium
TCTGCGATCTCGACGACGCGTGCGCGCTGCGGCCGCTGACCGCGGCAACAGGCGCCACCGCCCCGTCGGTCTCGCCCGACGGCCGTTTCGTTTACTACATCATCGACCGGACCAAACCCCGCGGCGGCTCGCTGACCCTAATACGCGTAGGCCTCGACGGAGGTGCCGAGGTCGAGCTACTGACCGTCGATGCCCCGCTGCCCGGTACCAACTTTCGCCCCAGCCGCCTCTATCCGCTCTCGACCATTCGCGCCGACGGCGCCAAAATGGCCCTGTCGTGTTTTCTGGGCGACGGCCGAACTACAGGCGCGCCGTGGGGATTGATGGTCTTCGACCTCGAAAATCCGGCAGTCGAACTGGTTCTTTCCGGACCGAGCTGGTGCAATATGCATCCTCAGTACTCGCGGTCGTCCGATCCAGACCTCATGCGCGATATGCTCGTCCAGGAAAACCACGGCAATCAGGTAGACGCCGCCGGTCAATTCACCAAATTGGTCGGCGGTGTAGGCGCCGACATCCACGTCATCCGCGACGACGGCAGCGACTTCCGCGATATGCCCTGGGGCCGCGACGGCAACGAATTTTGCCAGGGCCATCAGTGCTGGCGCGGCACAACCGGATGGACCATCACCAGCACCGGCACCAGGGAGCCTGCTGAACAACAGCTGATCGAAAGTCTGCCCGTCTACGCCTCCAACCACCTGGGCCTGGCCGCGCCCGGCGGTCGGCGCAACCACCTCAGCCGCTCCTTCGCACAGCCGAGATTCTACCACTTCGCCACCGACATCGCCGGGCGAAGACTCATCAGCGATACCGGACCCCGCGACCAGAACGGCCGCGTCTTCGTCGCTGACTTCGGCACGGCAGGCACGGACGCGCTCGCCAACTGGACCTGCCTGGCACACCCCAAGTCCTCGTGGACTAAAGAGGCACACATCCATCCCTTCCTCTCGCCCGACGGCGCGCACGGCTTCTTCAACTCGGATGAATCCGGTGTACTGCAGGCCTATATGCTCAGCAATTTATAGCTCATGCCGACCCAACTCGCCGACATCAACACCACCGATATCGCCGACGCCATCCGCCTCGGCTGTCGCTGCATGAGCCTGGCCTTTAACAGCCAGGACGCCAACATGCCCTACGGCGGTGCCAGAGTCCGGCCGATCGCCGAGTTCTCCGGCAGCTTCGAGTCGCACATACCCGGCCGCCACCTCAATGCGCTGCTCAACGCCGAGGACGCCCTCGGCTTGACGCTCGACGAGGGCGTGACCGACAAGCACGCCCGCGCCGCGTTCTTCTCCTATTCGCAGGCGCCCCTGCCGCTGCACCGCGGCGGCCAGCACCGCGATGGTGCAGGCACCCCCAGGGAATTGTCCGACCACGATCTGCGCGAGGGTTTCCACGCACTTTACGCCCTGACCAAATACCGCGACTCAAACCGCGCCCGGAAACTGGCCGCCCAGAGCATCGAGACCATCAACACATACTGGCTGCCTGACGAGGCCTGGCAGACCGAGCGCGGCGGCCGCGAGTTGGGCGTCACCTTCCAGCAGGGCTACCGCACCTTTATCCAGCGCCCGGCCCGCGCCATCGGCCCGCTGGTCAAACACTACCGCGCCACCGGCCACGGCCCTGCGCTGCAATTGGCCCTGGCCCTGGCCGACAAAGCCCTGCGCGAGTGCTTCCGCCCCGACGGCGCC
>CAYWBJ010000144.1:0-8598 GCA_964456165.1 uncultured Gemmatimonadaceae bacterium
GGCGGCCGGATTCAGGTAACTAACCTTTCCCTGCCAGGTCGGTTTCGATGACGAGGATTCTGACAGGTGCCTCCGCCGAGCATCGACGACAGACGTCGGGTGCGCCCCGGGCTAACCCCGAGCGTCGACTTTGGTCGAGGCGGTCCTGCCCCTTAACCAGGCGTTCTCTTGCTGCCGATTGCGGCTGGCCCGTAGGAATCGACCCCTGTTGTCGATCTGGTCCAGGCAGCGGCGCAGCGAGGTAATCCGCTTCTGCAGGACTTGCATGGGGGGCGGAGGCGAGGCTGAATCGCGACCTGGATGGGCCAACCCGAACAGGAGGGGACTGACATCTCGGACGGGGGCCTGCAGTGACTCGACCAGGCTGCGGCCGGCGGCGGGCAGGTCCAGGAGCGACACGTTGCCACCGTCGACTGGTGCCACCGGTCTAGCCAGCGCCGCGGCGATTGGCAGCGCTCCACCCGGAGGACCGCCGGTTGCCCTGAGCGAGCCGATGGTCTGACCGTCCTTTACACACCCAACGTTGCGCCGCCCGGCGCGCTTGGGGCTGTGCGCCCGTAGTCGCTCGTCGGCTAACGGGGTGCTCAACATAGTCGATCCTCCCTCTCGATCCTGCAGCTAGTGCATGCAGTAGGTAGGATCAACCGGGATCACCCGGCGGCGGGCGCCGCCGGCAGTCGCTGATGAATTCCTCGGTTTCGAGCTCGTAGGTGAGAAACGGATCGTCGAGGTTGAGATACTTGTCGTCCTCGATGTAGATCGAATCCCAGTCGATGACATAGCGCGCCTTCTGACCAGTGAGGGCATGCATCACCTCGGAGCGGGCCCGGGCGCGGGTATCCTGCGGCGGCGTCCGCATCGCCCTGTGGATGTAATCCTCGTCCAGCACGGTGCGGATCAGGCCGCGGTCGCGCAGATCGAAGAAGAGGCCCTTCTCGGTATTCAGGTTGTGATACTCCAGGTCGAGGCTCTGGATCCAGTTGTCGTGCCAGTCCAGACCCTCCTCGCGCATGAAGCTCTCCAGCAGCCACTTCTTGGCCGCCCACTCGACGCGGTCGATGACCGACATCGGATCGTGTACGAGGCCATCCAGGACGAAACGCCACTCGTCGAGCACCCAATCCCCTTCCGAGTCCTTGCCTCGCATGTAACGCTCTGCCAGGTCGAGGTAGGTGCGCTGGATGTCGGTGGCGGTCGTGTAGCTACCGTCCTCAAGCTGGACTTCCCAGCTGAAGGACATGTCACGGGAGATGTCCCGTATCGCCTGTACCGGGTCCAGCATCCGAATCTCGGGAATCAGCCGCTCCTCTATCAGGTCGAGGATCAGGGCGGTCGTCCCGACCTTGAGAGCAGTCGCGTACTCGGACATGTTCGAATCGCCCACCAGCAAATGTAGGCGACGATACAATCCCCAGTCGGCCAGCGGCTCGTCGCGGGTGTTGATGATGGCGCGACTGAACTGAATCCACTGGTAGATCTCGGTGACGATGTGATCAGCACGCTGCGAGATCTGGAACTTCACCCCGTCCTCGTCAGCGTTGCCATACTCGAAAATGTCGGTGTGACAGCCGACGCGTCCGGCGCCGGCGAAGATCTGCCGCGTGACGAAGAACGGCAGCATGGCGGGCAGTAGAACCTGCGAGAACGGGACGTCGCGCCGCACCAGGTAATTCTCGTGGCAGCCGAAGGTGGCGCCGGTGTAGTGATCAATATTGTTTTTGAAGAAACTGGCATTCTCGGCCATGCCGAGCTGCTCGAGCGCCCGCTGCACGATCAGTTCGCCCGCCCGGTCGGCCGCTACCAGGTCGAACAGGCCGCGACACTCGGGCGTGGCGTACTCGAGGTGGCCCATGTCGATGTAGACACGCCCACCGTTAAACAGGAAGCCGCCGTTCCCGGGCGGCTCATCGCGGCCGCGGTAGTGGAGGTCTACGATCCCCAGCCGCTCTCGGTAGAACACCCAGTCCTTGGCCTTCACCGAGATGAAATCGGGACTGAGAAACGGATCCGAGTCCGGCGGCAGGCAACCGTATTCAGTCTCGATTCCGAAGATGCGATTTTCCATCTACCGTCTCAGCTGGAGTACGAGGCCGTAACCTCCCGGAGCTCGTCGTCGGCGAGCAGGCGGAACTTGGTCTTGGTCGGCAGGGTGCGATCGAGGACAGCCGCCTCGAGCCGGGTCCCAGCGAGCTCGAGCCCGAGAAACTCGGCAACCTGCTCTTCGTCTGGATCCGCCTCATCGGTCTCCATCAGTCGACCCGCCGCCCAGACCTCGATCGCCCGCCGTAGCGCCTCCTGCAGCGGTAGCCCCGACCCCGCCTCGCCCAAGCGCCGGCGCAAAGCTGGAGCACCCGCGGCATTGCCACCCACAACCGCGGCATCTCGGGCGCTGATGAACGACCCGTCCGCATCGATCATGTAGAGTGCGTCCTGGTCGTCCGGAGGGTCCAGCTCGGCCATCAGACCGCGGGCGGTGTACGGGGACCGAAAGATCTCGTCGAAGGCCGACTTGATCAGCGGTCCGACACCGAAGCTGACCAGACGCTGCAGGGAGATGTCGCTCTCCGAGAAGTTGAAGGCCTCGACGTGCGCTATGTCAATCACCGCTTTGCGCAGCTTTTCTATGTCGGCTGGATGGCCGATCGCGGCGAACGCCACTTGGTTGTAGACCTCGAAAATCTTGCGCGGACCGGGGGTGCTGGTCAGCAGCACGAGGCCCCGATCGAAACTGAGACCGACCACCGGTGCAGCGCTGCGCAACTGGTCTTCCAGGTATTCGCGGCGGTTTCGCACCGCCTCCACCCAGCGATAGGGTTCTTCTAACATTGAGTCGTCCTGTCGGAGAGCCTGCCGGAAACGCCCCTCAGATCTGCAGCTGGTTCCGGTAGATCGGCTCCAACTCGGCCTCAGCGATGGAGCCGATGCCCGACGCGGTGATCCTCATCACCTGCGGGAAGACCTGGGCACTACGCCGATAGCCGCCGGTAGCCGTGTCGAACTCTGCAGCCGTCTCCAGCATCTTCAGGATCAAAGTCAGAGAGCGCGCCTCCTCCATCTCTGCCAGGGGCTCGTCCCCCCACCTGTTCTGGTAGTACAGGGCACCGCGAATTGCCGGAGAGCCGGAACCGGTAGTGCAGTAGTCTACCGTTTCGAACTGGGCACCAAGCACGTCGTAGAAGTAGATCTTGCCCGTCTCTGCCACCGCGTCGTAGCTGGAGAAAATGGGCACGACCGCACCGATTCCCTGCATCGCCATCGGCAGGTTCTCCCGCATAAGGCGCGACAGGATCCGCAGCTTCCCATCTAGGCTGAGGACCTGGAGCTGACTGCGGCGGTAATGCTGGAAGGATATTTCGAGCAGACGAGCGATCTCGTAGGCCATGGCCGGGGAGCCGGAGAGGGCCAGCACCGAATCGTCGTCGATGCATAGCACCTTGTCGGCCCGATCGTAGACCATGACGTTTCCCATGGTCGCACGCCGGTCGCCGGCGACCAGGACGCCATCCCGGTAACGCAGCGCCAGGATCGTCGTGCCCTCGGTGGCTTCGACTCTGACGGCGTCTTCTGGAGGGACCGAGATCGGCGGCGCGGCCTGATGGCGCTTGAGCAGATTGAGGAAGTCGGTGCTCTCCATGAAACGCTGCGCCCGAGGCCGCGCGCGGGCTTATTCGCCGGTGCGCTGGCGGTATCGGCGGGCCTGGTTAGGATCGACTCGCCGCATGCGCTTCAGGAGGTCATCGGTGTTGGGTCGATCTACCTTGGGCCGGCGCGGACCGTCGTCATCGACACCGTCGCCGTCGCCTTCCAGCGGCCGCACCGACCGTGGAGCACGATCCCGCAGTGTAGCTGCCATTGGTTCCTCCCGGTTCTCAGGGGAATTCGCGGAGTGCTGCCCGCCGAGCCAGCCGTTGTTGCGGTGTCGCAATCAGCCGACGCTGGCGGTTGGCAGACCGGCCAGCAACTCTTCGACCGTGCTCGACCGATCTAGAATGTGAGTATAAGAACTTAGGGTTTGCGGGTCCACACAACCTTTGAGGTCCACCACCACCATCCGACCATTGCTCTCCAGTTCGACGCTGTCCCAGTTCAGCGAGCGGACCGCCTCGCCGAACTTCTGCAGAACTCGCCCCCGAAAGCTTGCCCGGGTCTCCGTCGGCGGCTGCACCACCGCCCTGGTCACCGCCTCGTCGTCGACCAACCGCTGGGTATCTCCCTGGGCCTCGAGCAGCAGGAAGAGTCCTGCGTCCGGGTCGACGTTGTGATACTCCAGATCCTGGCTCTGCAGCCAGGATCGATCGCTCGGGTCGTCCCAGTCCAAACCCTCACTGGCGGCGAAGGAGTCGAGCAGCCATTTCTTGGTTACCCAGTCGCAGACGCCGATCAGTTCCTCCCGGTTGGACGCCAGCTTGTCCAATGTGTCGCCCCAGGCGGCGAGAACCCAGTCGGTCTCCCGATCTCGCCCCGACGCCAGGGCGCGGGCCTTCTCCAGGTAGGCCACCTGGATCTCGATGGCAGTGGCCCGGCGGCCACTGGTCAGCGTCACCTCCCAGCGCCGTCCCGGATCGCGGGATACCGCCTTCAGGGCCCGCACCGGATCCTCGATCTGCAACGGCGGCAGCTGGTCTGCCTCGAGCAGATCGAGAAAAAGCGCAGTGCTGCCCACCTTGAGCGCGGTGATGTATTCCGACATGTTCGCATCACCCACAATGAGATGCAGACGGCGGTATTGCTCCGGGTCGGCATGGGGCTCGTCCCGGGTGTTGACCAGTGGCCGGCGGTGCATCGTGTCGACGCTGGCGATGGTCTCGAAGAAATCAGCCCGCTGCGACACCTGGAAGACGCCGCCGTCGGCCCGCCCGCCCTGCTCGATTCCGACTTTTCCCGCGCCGGCGAAGATCTGCCTGGTGACCAGAAACGGCAGCAGCCCCTCTATCACCCGCTGGAACGGCAACTGACGCCCGATCAGGAAGTTCTCGTGGCACCCGTAGCTGTGCCCTTCGAAGTCGGTGTTGTTCTTGTACAGCCGGACCACGCCCTTGCCGCGCGTCTCGGTGCGCCGCCGCGCGCAGTTGTGCAGGATGCGCTCGCCAGCCCGATCCTGCTCGAGCAGGTCGAAGAGGCTGTAGCACTCGGGAGTTGAGTACTCGGGGTGGGTGTGATCGTTGTAGAGCCGGGCGCCGTTGCTGATCAGCAGATCGCTCTTGAGCTCTGCGAGCGGGATCTTGCGGTCCCGATCCTTCTGGAGATGGAGGGTTTCGTCCTTGTCGTTGCGCAGTTCGTCGACCTCGAAGCCGCGCATGTCCAGCCGCGGGTTCTCACGGCCGTAATCCCACTTGGCGATGAAGTCCTCATGGGAATAGCAGCGGATCAGCTCCATCGACTCGACGACCACGTCCATGTCGTCCACGCCGTCGACCTGGATCCCGTACTCGGTCTCGATACCGCAGAGCCTCATGCGGGAAGCTATATGACCGGGCCGATGGCGCGTTCGGAATCTCTGTCATCGGCACTTACGGGCGCCACGCGCACGACGTTCTGGGGATCGTAGTCGAGCAGTTTTAGCCAGTCCTCGACGCTGTCGGTGGGCGGGAAGATCTCGTTTTCCCGGTACTCGTCCATGATCGCCGCCTGCAGGTCGGCACTGGAAATGCCGACCTCGGAATCGCCGTCGTCGATCGCCCGCTTGATGGCGCTCTCCTTCGCCCGTTTGACGATGGAATCGATCAGCGCCCCGCTGATCAGGTCACCGTAGCAGAGCACCTCCTGGCGGCCACTGCGCAGCGAAACTTCGAGAAAGCGAGTGTCATCGTTGCGCGCGAACAAGGTGGCCACCGCCTGCTCGATCATCTGGTCGCGGGCCTCGTCGATACCCCCGTGTTGCTGGACTTCCGCCGGATCGAGGGGCAAACCGGGCATCAGGTAGATGCGCAGGATCTCGGCCGCAGCCCCGCGGTCGGGCCTGACCACCTTGATCTTCCGGTCGATGCGTCCCGGTCGCAGGATGGCCGGATCGATCAGGTCGTGCCGGTTGGAGGCGAGGATCAGAACCACGTCCTGCAGAGACTCGATGCCGTCCATTTCGGTGCAGAACATCGGCACGACGGTGTTTGAGATGTTGTTAGTCCGCATCGACCGCCGCGTTCCTAGGATCGACTCGGCCTCGTCGATGAAGATGAAGGGCAGGTATCCCTCCTTGCGCTTTTCCCGGGCCTGGGTGAAGATCTCGCGCACCATGCGCTCAGTCTCGCCGAGCCACATATTGAGGATCTCGGGGCCCTTGACGTGCAGGAAATACTCCTCGAGGTCGAGCCCTTCCTCGTCGCGCAGGTGCTTGACCAAGTTATAGGCCGTCGCCTTGCCGATGAGCGTCTTACCGCAGCCCGGGGGACCGTACAGGAGGAAGCCCTTCGGGGTCGAATACTGAAAGCGCTGGAACAGATCGGGATGCAGCGCCGGCAATTCGATGGTGTCCCTGATTGCCCGGATGGCTTCCTCCTGGCCACCGATCCTGGACCAAGCCATCGGTGGGATCTCCTCGAGGAAGTACTCCTTGCTCTGCTTCGACTGCAGCCGCTCGAGTGCCACCCTGAACGAAGGGTCGACCCGGACCTCGTCGCCCACCCGCAGGGAGGTCTCCGCCAGCTCGGCGGAACGCTCGAGGATCAGGTCGCCCATGCCGTGCTCGCGGCCGATGCGGAGTCGGCCTTGTTCCAGCAGATCGGAGATTCGGGCGACCGGTCCGGAGGGAGCGTAGCCGAGATCGCCGATCACGGCATAGGCCTCGTTCACCAGTACCCGGCTGCCAACCTTCAGCTGCGAGATGTTCACTCTCGGGTCAACGTTGGCGTAGTAATCGGAACCGCCGACGTATATGGTCGCGACACCCTCTTTCGGACTGCCCAAGTAGACGCCGATGCGGTTGGCCGGGGCCGTGATCTTCTCGAGCGCGGCTTCCAGCTCCACCAGCGTTCGCCGCGCCTCCTGGAAGGTGATCTCCCGTTCCATCAGTTCCCGCCGGAGCCGGTAGAGCAGGGGCCGGGAGGAGTCTCTGTCAGGCGCCAGCACCAGGAGATTGTCGACGATGTGCAGCAGCTCGCCGTCGTCGCTGTCGTCGTCCTCGAAGGAGGATTCGCGGAAGGCGGCGCGGTCAGCGTATTCCTCACCGCCGTCGTCGCCCCGGTCGCGGCCTCTCTGATTCATCCCAGTCGGTCCGATCGATTCAGAAAATCACGTCACCCAGCCGGCCGTACCGCACCCGGCTCGGGAAGCCCCAGATGAACTCGGCCACCACCCGGGGCAGCGACGCCAGATTGCGGTAGACCGCACCACGCCGCGCCGAGTCCCACGACCAGTAGATGATCATTGCCTTGCCCTTGATCAGCTCCTTCGGGATCGGCCCCATGAAGCGGCTGTCGTGACTGTTGTCCCGATTGTCGCCCATCATGAAGAAGGAGTCGGCCGGCACCCGGTACGGTCCGAAATTGTCGCGCGCGGTGCGGTCGCCCGGCATCGATAGGGAGTCGGTGTACTTCGAGAACGGCGGGTCGGCGAGCGGCTTGCCGTCCACATAGAGCACCTTGTCTTCGATCTTCACCTGCTGCCCGCCCACAGCCACGCACCGCTTTATGAGGTCGCGACCGGGATCGACCGGGGAACGGAAGATGACGATGTCGCCAGGCTCTGGGTCGCGCAGGCCAGGGAGGCGGAAGAGATGAATATCCGTTCCGATGATGTCGATCGGCGCCCCGTAAATGAACTTGCTCGCGAGCAGATAGTCCCCAACGAGGAGTGTATCCTCCATCGAGCCCGAGGGGATGTAGAACGCCTGCACCACACCCGTGCGGATGAGAATGGCAAGCCCCACGGCGATGAGGATCGAAGAGAGGTATTCGCGGGTTTTGCTCTTGCCTTTGCCGGTATTCGCGCTCATCTGATCGGTTTTGTTCTTTTGGTGTCCCAGCGGTTACCCGAGTATAGCAAACAGGTCATTCATTGTAAACAAGCCCCCCGCGAGTGGGGCAGTAAATGCTTGTATAACATCTCGTTAGTTCATATTATCCTGCGGCATGAGCGCCCCGGAAACGACCGCGGCGAAGGGGTTGGCCACCCTGGAAACAGAAATCCAATGAAGGTCACCTTTCACGGTGTGCGCGGATCTTTTCCGGTATCGCGTCCCGAATACGCCGACTACGGCGGCAACACTTCGTGCGTCGAAATCGACACCGGTACGGCTACGATCATCATCGATGCCGGCACCGGAATCCGCCGTGCCGGCAAGGAGTTGATGGCGCGTGGGGTTGACGAAATCCACCTGTTGATCACCCACACCCACTGGGACCACATCCAAGGCCTGCCCCACTTCGCACCCCTGCAAGAGCCGCAGGTGACAATTCATCTCTACTCGCTCGCCCACAACGACCACCAGCTGCAGGAGGCAATCGCCGGCCAGCAGGAGTCCTGCTTCTTCCCCCTGGCCCTGGCCGACTCCAAGGCCTCGCTGACGTTCACCGGGCTGGAGGACGGCGAGTCTTTCGCGATAGGAGATACGCGAGTCTGCTGCCGACGCCTCAACCATCCGGGAGTCGCCGGCGGCTATCG
>CAYWBJ010000145.1:0-21217 GCA_964456165.1 uncultured Gemmatimonadaceae bacterium
CCAACAACTGCGGCCACGGCATCCAGCTCAGTGAGGGACCGCATGCGGGTCGACTCGTCATCCCGGCCTTTCTATTCAAGGAGGGCGAGCCCGGCCAGGTGCCGGGCGTGCGGGGCGGCCTGCTCTACAGCGACGACGGGATCGGTAGCTTTTCGACCGGCGCCGTGCTGCCGGAGGGGTCGGACGAAGTGTGCGTGGGGGAGACTGCCGCGGGGGCCTCTACGTCAGCTATCGCAGAAACAGAGGCCGCACCGGCAGACGGCACTTCGCCCGCAGTGACGACGGCGGCGTCACCTTTGCCGAACTGGGCGAGCACCGGGACATTCCCTGTCGCAGTCTGCACGCCGGCCTCGAACGTTATCCGCACAACGAGGGTGCCGGGCCTGCGCACCTCTTCTCGAATCCACCGGCCGGCAGTCCCGCCACCAACCTGACCGTCAGGCTGAGCCGGGACGAGGGGCGCACCTGGCCGCTGTCGCGGGTGGTAGACCCCAATCGCTGCCGGTACAGTGATCTTGCGGTATCCCCCGACGGGACCATCCTCTGCCTCTATACCAACGGCGAAACCGGCGACCGCGACCGCATCAGCATCGCCCGGTTCAACATGGAGTGGCTGCTGGAAACGGCAACCGCCAAACACCGATGAGCGACAAACGCCTGATCTTCTACAACGACGCCCGTCACACCCACCTCTACTGCTATGAGCCGCCGATCAGCCTGGAGGACGCCCGCGCGCCCATCGACGAAATCGCCGGCACCCACGTCGACACCTTCGTCTACGGCCCCGGTGCCGGCCCGTCGATGTACTACCTGACGAAGGTCGGCGAGGTCATGGGCTCGCACCTGACCGCGTTCGAGGACATCCCCGGCGTCCAGCGCGGCACCCTGCCGGTGTGGCGGGCGCACGAGAACATCATGAGTCTGAAGGAGCGCGGCATCGACCTGATGCAGCTGCTGATCGACGCCGCCCACGAGCAGGAGATGAAGTTCATCGCCAGTTTCCGCCAGACCCACAGCGTCGCCCCGGATGACGTCGACAACTACTTCAACTGGCAGTTCAAGATCGACCACCCCGAATGGTGTCTCGAGGGCAAAGGCGCCCACGGTTTCAACTTTATCCACCCGGAGGTGCGGGCCGAGCGTTTCGCCCTGGCCGCGGAAGCGGCCAACGAGTACGACGTCGACGGCATCGAGATCGACTGGTGCTTCTGGCCCTACCTGTTCGAGGCGGACCAGGTCGACGACGGGTGCAGGATCCTGACCGAGTACATGCGCGACCACCGCGAGATGATCGACGCGGCAGCCTCTCGCAGGGGCAAACGGCTGGAATTCGGCGTCCGCGTGCTGCCGACGCTTGCAGGTAACCTAGAGGCCGGCCTGGACGTGCCGGCCTGGATCGAGCGAGATCTCCTCGACTTCGTCATCCCCAACTACTACATCGACGAGCAGATCGACGCTGATTTTCCCTTCGAATGGCTGGTCGACCTGGCCCGCGACAGCCGCTGCCAGGTCTGGCCGGCGATGCAGCGCCAGACCGGCCGGCCGCGGGAAACCGACGGCGAACCGACCGGCGAGGAGATGGCAGAGCCCGGCCACTACCACGCCGCCGCCGCCGCTTACTACGACAAGGGCGCCGACGGCCTCTACCTGCCCTGGTTCAACTGGCCGATCGAAGCCGCCGACCGCCAGCTCCTGAGCGAAATCGCCGATCCCGGACTGCTCGCCGGGCGGCCCCGGCACTACGTCGTCCGCGGTCACGACGACGGCGCCGCCGAGTACGGCTACCTGGCTCAACTGCCGCTGTCCCTGAACAATCGGATTGCGCCGCCGGGTCAGTCGGTGCGCCTGTTCATCGCCGCTGCCGATGCCGCGGCCCCGGCAACCCTGCGGTTGCGGCTGCGCTTCACGACTATCCACGACCGCATCTGGATCGGGCTCAACGACGTCGAGCTGGACCAAAGCCGCATGCAGCGCGAGCCGCACAACTACACGCCGACAGAGGCTTCCATGTCCGGCAAGGGCATCTCTTCAGTGGCCTACACCTGGATCGAGATGCCGGTCCCGGCCAACCGGCTCGCGGCCGGCGCCAACCAGGTCCAGATCGCGGTGCTTGAGCGTCCTCCGCGGCTGGAGGGCCGGATCGTCCTGGATCGTGTTGAGCTGGTAAGCGGCACCGCCGGCTGAACGCCCCGGGCCGGATGGCAGGAGGCGCGACCTACGCCTCCTGCACCGAGTCGGGCCGACTCCCGACCGAGGGAGCCGCCATGATGCGGAACTGCTGCTCGGTGGCGCCGGGATAGTTGGCTGGATCGTAATATTCGCTGGCCCAGGATGAGTGGCCGGGACTATACTTGTAGAGCAGAGCGCGGCGTTCGTGGGCGGCGTTCCACGGCATCGTCCCGTGCACCAGAGCCTCGGTGAAGATGATCACATCCCCCGCCTCGACCGGCGGCTGCACGACGTAATGCGCCGGTCTCTCGAAGCGGCGCACCTCGCCGGGGATGGAGCCGATCAGCGGCGACTTGTGACTCCCCGGCACGCAGGCGAAACCGCCGTCGCCGGCCCTGCAGGCCGAGAGATTGTAGGTGAACACCGACAGGCCATTGCGGATGACGCCGTCAGTGTACCTGTACCAGTGATCGCCCTCGTACGAATATGGGGACGGTCCGCCGTGGAGGCCGCTCCGCAGCTCCCCGCGCCGCATGAACATGCTGTAGTCATGGTCGACGCGGAACTTCGGCCCCATGAACTCGACCAGGTACGGGATGATCCCCGGGTGGTCGATCAGGTCGCGGAACCGGGGTCCCCACTGCGACACCTCGCTGGTCCGGCGCAGTCCGGAGCTGTCGTGCTCACCCGGCCAAGCCTCGTCGGCCAACGCATTGAGTTCGGCCACCTCGGCGTCGCTGAGGACGCCTTTGACCACCAGATAGCCTTCTAGATCGAACTGAAATTTCTCTTCTGCCGTAACTGATTGCATCTTCCGTAGCCCCGTATTGGTGTTGAGCGGGAATATACGCAGTTGACTAAAGATGGGCATGGAGCTCGAACATGGTTGATGCAACGCAACTGATGGATCAGCTGGAGGCCGACGGTTTCGTCGTAGTCGACGGGGCACTGTCCGACGTGGAGGTGGCCACAGTGCGGGAGCGAGTCGACCACGCCCGCCAACAGGGCTGGGAGGAGGGTCTCAACGCCGTCGGCAACATGTGGTTCGACAGCCTGCTGGACCGCGAGCCGGAAGTCTTCGGTCCCCTGGTCGGGCACCCGGGTATCCGGCCCGTCCTCGAGGGCATGATGGGTCCTCAATGCCAGCTGCGCAGTCTGCGCGCCCACATCAACCCCGGCCCCTATCACCAGGAGTGGCACCTGGACTTCTATGGCTACTGGGAGGAAAAGCGCCAGGCCAACGCCTACCGGCTGGCGGTTCCGCCGGTGAGCGTGAACACCACGTTCTACCTGCAGGACAACGACCCGGATGTGGCCTATCTCAAGTTCGTGAGGGGCGGCCACACGACGGAGCCGCCGCATCTGTTTCCGCTGAACCGACCGGCGTTCGAGAACTGGTGCGAGGATCAGGAGCACGTGATCATTCATCCCCAGGCCGGCGACTGCGTGGTCTTCTTCAGCCACATGCCGCACCAGGGCGTCAAGGTCGACGACGCGGCCGAGCGCAGTAACGTGGTCTGCCACTACCAGCTGACACCGATGCACGAAGGCAGCTGGTACGTCTCGACGGCCCGGGGTTACCACGGCACCTTCCCGTTTGCCAGTGATGGAGGCCCGTAGTACGGGTCCGTACTACGGGGTTGAGACGAGAGCCCGGCCGGCGTAGGTTTCCCGGCTCACCGACTATCCAGGAGCCTTCCCATGTCCCGCCAACTGATCTACATAGGCAACTACACCAAGGGCGACGAGGCCGCCATCTACCACGGCGAGGTCGACGCCGCCACCGGATCGATCGAGCTGCTCGGGACCACGCCGTGCACCGAACACCCTTCCTACCTCGCCCTGCATCCCCGCGGCGATCTTCTGTACGCCGTTCACGAGGTGAATTCGTTCGACGGCGGCGGCGCGATCAGTGCCTGGACCATCGACCGCGATTCCGGCGACCTGACATTCATCAACCAGCAGCCCACGGTCGGCTCGCCCTGCCATCACGCCATCGACGCCACCGGCCGCTACGTCATGTGCTCCAACTACGGCGGTGGCTCCTGGTGCATGCACCCCATCGCCGAAGACGGCAGCCTGGTCGAGATGTGCGACTTCCGCCAGCACGAGGGTTCGGGTCCGACACCGCGCCAGAGCTCGCCCCACCCCCACTCGATCAACATCTCCGCCGACAACCGGTACGTCCACATCGCCGACCTGGGCATGGACGAGATCGTCGCCTACCGCCTGGACCTGGAAGCCGGAAAGCTTGTCGACCACGGCACGACCCACGCCGCACCGGGCGCTGGACCGCGCCATTTCGCCTTCCATCCGAACAACCGCTACGGCTACCTCATCAACGAGATCGGCAACACCATCACCGTCTACACCCACGACGCCGCTGCCGGCACCCTGTCCGAGATCCAGGATATCTCCACGATTCCCGATGATTTCGAGGGCGATACCTTCACCGCGACGCTCAGGTTCGGCGCCGGCGGCCGTTTCCTCTACGGCTCCAACCGGGGCTACCATTCCATCGCCATCTACACCGTCGCCGCCGACGGCCGGCTAACGCTGCTCGGCTTCGAGAAGGTGCCGGACACGCCGCGCGACTTTAACCTCGACCTCACCGGACGTTATCTCTATTCCGGGGGCCACAGCACCGACGTCGTGGTCATCTTCGGCGTGAACCAGGAGACCGGTCTGCTCACCTTGACCGGCGCACAGCTCGAGGTCCCCTCGCCAGTCTGCATGGCATTCCTGAACCTAGACTGATTGAGTTCGTCAGCGTTCTGTCGCCGGCTGCCACCGAGCCCTGGAGGAGCCGCGAACGAGGATTCGCGACCACTAGTGTCATCCTACCGCAGGCTGGCACCCTCGTCGATTACCATCACCGACCCACAGAGAGCCCGCCCGGCCTCGGAGACCAGAAACAGGGCGGCCTCCGCCATGTCGGCGGCGGCCGAGAACGCCCGGCCAGTCAGGGTCCGGTCGGCGAGCTGCTCCAGACGGGCGTCCGCATCGGGACCGGTACGGATGTGAGCGTTGCCGGGCGTGGCCGTGGGGCCGGGTGCGATGGCGTTGACGCGGATGCCGTGGGGCGCCAGCTCGCAGGCCAGTGACTGGGTAACCGCGATCACCCCCGCCTTGGAGGCGCAGTAGGCCGACCCGCCGGCCGATCCCCGCAGGCCACCGATGCCGGAAATGTTGAGGATCTGCCCTGAGCCCCGCGCTTTCATGTGCGGGGCCACAGCGTTGGCACAGAAGAAGGTCCCTTTCAGGTTGGTGTCCATGACGCGGTCGTAGTCTACCTCGCAGGTCGCGCCAGCCGGGGTGCCACCGACAATGCCGGCGGAGTTGACAAGGATGTTGACGTCGCCGTAAGCAGCTAGCACCGCTTCGACCATTGTTTCAATCTCGGCGACGTTGGAAACATCTGCAACGAATGACCTCGCTTCGCCGCCGGCGGCCGCGATTTTTCCCACGACGATCTCCGCCCTGCCGGCGGCAGCGCTGGCCACAACCGCTATCCTGGCCCCCTCGGCGGCGAAACGCAGTGCAATCGCCTCCCCGATCCCGGCGGTGCCACCGGTCACAATAGCTGCCATTCCCTCAAGCTTCATCCTACCTCCGTTCGCGAGTGGTGCCCGGTAAACCTAGTGCGACTTCGGCCTGTCGGACAGCGGCCGCACGAGCAACCAGTGCCTCTCTCAATCCTATTCCCGGCGACCAGCGCGGCGTATCCGCTGCCGGCTGGCTTGGCGATCCGCGCCGCTTCGGCGATCTTTGCACCCGTTGATTCGATCGCTAAGGCACCGGTCCAGGAGCTTTGCAGTGAGTGAACGACCAGATCTGGTGGTTACAGCCAGCCGCCTCTTCTGCGCCGACACCGGCCTCGACGGCCCCGGCGGCATTGCCATCACCGACGGACGCATCACCGCAGCCGGTCCCGACGTGTCCGGACCGGCCACCCGCACCCTGGACTTCCCCGATGCGATCCTGCTGCCCGGTCTCGTCGACCTGCACGCCCATCCGGCGCCGGGCGAGTGGCGCTGGGGCATCGACGCCGACACCATGATGCTGCGGCGTGGCTCGACGACGGTGATGTCCCAAGGAGACGCCGGCGCCCACACTTGGCAGGAGTACCGCGATCGCATACTCGAGCCCGCCGCGACACGGATCATGATGGCCCTGAGCCCGGCGGTACTGGGCGAGCGCCACGACCGCGGCCTATTCATCCACCTGGAAGAGCTCGACATCGATGCCTGCGTCGACACCATCGAGGCCGACGGGGGCGACATCTGGGGGCTGGCCGCCAACCTTACCGATATCGCCTGCGGCGACAACGACCACCGGGAGGTAATGGAGCGCATTCTGACAATCGCCGAGCGCACCGGCAAGCCCATCCTCTACGGGACCCGGAAGACCCCGTTCGACTGGCCCATCGCCGAGCAGCTGGAACTCCTGCGGCCCGGCGACGTGATGACCTACTGCTTCATCGAGCCACAGGAGAGCCTGGACGGGGATGGCCAGGTCGTCGACGCCTACTGGCGGGCGCGGGAACGGGGCGTGCTGTTCGACCTCGGCCTCGGCAAGGGCACCTCCGACATGGGCTCGGCGGTCGCCGCCATCGACCAGGATTTCCCGCCGGACACGGTCTCCAGTGATGTCTACAAGAACCACAGCGGCTGGGACCCGCCGCACGACCTGCCGATGACGATCTCGCGCATCATCGCCTGTGGCCTACCCGAGACAGACGCTTTCGCCAAGGCGACCTTGCGCCCGGCGCAGATCCTGGGTCGTGCGGGCGAGCTCGGCACCCTGGCGCCGGGCGCATCGGGCGACCTGTCGGTGCTGCGCTGGGGCGAGGATCCGGTGATCCTCGCCGATGCCCCGGACAACGACCGCGAAGGCGGAGCGCTCCAACCGGTCGTCACGGTGCGTGCCGGCGAGGTCTACGAGCCCTGAACCAAGAGCCCGGCGACGCAGCACGCCCTCGCCGGAGGACAGAAGGAGATACGCAGTGGCCATTCGCGTTGGCAGCGCCCCCGATTCCTGGGGCGTCTGGTTCCCCGAAGACGATAAGCAGACCCCGTGGCAGCGCTGTCTGGACGAGATCGCCGAGGCTGGTTACGAATGGACCGAGCTGGGGCCGTACGGATACCTGCCCACCGACCCGGCGGCAGTCGCCGCGGAGCTGGAAAAGCGCGGTCTGCGGGCTTCGGGCACTTTCGCCATGGCAGACTTGGAAATCCCCGAAGTCTGGCCGGAGCTGGAAAAGCAGGTCCTCGGCGCCGGTGAGATTCTCGCCGCGCTGGGAGCTGGGTTCCTAATCCTCATCGACGACACCTACACCAACCTTTTCACCGGTCAACCGAAGCTGGATCCCGAACTCGACGAGGAGGGCTGGAAACGCCTGGTCGACGCGATCCATCGAGTCGCCGATCTCGCCCGTGAACGCTTCAGCCTGCAAGTCGTCTTCCACCCCCACGCCGAGACACACGTGGAATACGAACATCAGATCGAGCGCCTGCTCGAAGACACCGACCCTGAGCGCGTGCAGTTCCTGCTCGACACCGGCCACCACGCCTACCGCGGCGGCGATCCGGTGGCCTTCATGCGCAAGCACCACGAGCGGATCACCTACCTCCACCTCAAGAGCATCGACCGCGATGTGCAGCGCCGCATCGACGAGGATGGCACCCCCTTCGCCGTGGCCGTGCAGCAGGACATGTTCGTCGAGCCCAGTGAAGGCGCCGTCGACTTCCTCGCCTTCCGCGACGCGTTGCGCGAAATCGAGTTCGACGGCTTCGCCATCGTCGAGCAGGACATGTACCCCGCCCCGTTCGACAAGCCGCTGCCGATCGCCAGCCGCACGCGCCAGTACCTGCGCGAGATCGGGATAGGCTGAAATGCGCGAGATGAAGGGAATCTACCCGGCCACCGTGACCGCCTTCGACGCCGACGGCGCCCTCGACACCGAAGCGATGCGGCGGATCGTCCGCCATCAGCTGGATGCCGGCGTGCACGGCCTCTACATCTGCGGCGGCACCGGCGAGGGGCTGCTCCTGACCGTTGAGGAACGGCTGCGCGCGATCGAAACGGTCGTCGACGAGGTCTCTGGGCGCGCCGGCGTCATAGCCCACATCGGCGCCTTCCACATCGACGAGACGATGGCCGTGGCGCGCCGTGCCGGCGATCTCGGAGTGGACGCCGTCGCCGCTCTGCCGCCGAGTTACTTCTACGTCCCCGACACCGCCGGCCTCATTGAGCACTACACTGAGCTAGCGGCCGCCGCGACCGCGCCGCTGCTGATCTACAACCTGCCGCAACGCACCGGCGTCACCATGACCAAGGAGCTGTTCGACCCGCTCATGCAGCTTGACAACGTCATCGGCATGAAGGACTCAAGCGGGAACGTGAAAGAACTTGGCTCCTTCATGACCGACCATCCGGACGCGGTAATCTTCAACGGCGAAGACACGGTCCTGGTCGCCGGCCTGCTCGCCGGCGCCTGCGGCGGCATCGGGGCCACCTACAACGTCATGCCGGACCTCTACGTCCAACTGTGGGGGGCGGTGCAGACCGGTGACATGGAGACGCTCGAGCGCACGCACGCCCGCATGCACCAGATCTGGAAGGCCTGCCTGTCCGTCGACCTGTTCGGCGGCGTCAAGCAGACGCTGGCCTGGATGGGACTGCCCTGCGGGGCACCCCGCCGCCCGCTGCGCCCGCTGACCGCCGATGACACCGCGCTGTTGCGGCGCAACCTCGAGGCGATCGACTTCTTCGCTTAGCGGCACCCGGCAGTCGGAGTCAATCATTTCAGGGAGACCCCATGACCAAGGTTCGCGAGGTGAAATGCATCCGCACCCGGCGGAATGGCATCTGGACCATCGTCAAAGTCATCACCGACCAGCCCGGCCTCTACGGCATCGGCTCCGCCAGCGACTACCACAATCCGGAGGCGGTAATCAAGGTCATCGACAACGTGCTGGCACCGGCGCTGATCGGCCGGGAGGCGGCGCAGATCGAGAACATCTGGCAGACGCTCTACAGCACCTGCTACTGGCGCAACGGCGCCATCACCAACACCGCCCTCGGCGGCATCGACGTGGCCCTCTGGGATATCAAGGGCAAGGAAGCCGGCCTGCCCGTCTACCAGCTGTTCGGAGGCGCCTGCCGCGCCGCCGTGCCCTGCTACGCCCACGCCAGCGGCAGCGACACCCAGGCGCTGGCGGACGATATCCGCCGCTACCTTGACGAGGGATTTCCCGTCGTGCGGTGCCAGCGGGGCGGCTACGGCGGCGGTGGCTTCCTGTCGACCGGGAAGGCCACCCGACCGGCGAATGCATGGGGTGACGGCCTGGCTTTCGATGACGAGGAATACCTGCGGCAGATCCCCGAGATGTTCGAGCACCTGCGTGGCGAGCTCGGCCCCGAGCCCAAGCTGACCCACGACGTGCACGAGCACCTGCGCCCCCAGTCGGCGGTGACCCTGTCCAAGCGGCTCGAGCCCTACGACCTATTTTTCCTCGAGGACGTCCTGCCCCCCGAGCAGATCGCCTGGTTTCGGGAGATCCGGCAGCAGTGCGCTACCCCGCAGGCCATGGGCGAACTCTTCGTCAGCCCGCACGAATGGGTTCCCCTGATCACCGAGCGCCTGATCGACTACATCCGGGTGCGAGTCTCCAAGACCGGCGGGCTCACCCCCTGCCGCAAGATCGTCGGCCTGTGCGAGACGTTCGGAGCCCACACCGCCTGGCAGGAGGGTGGCGACAACGATCCGGTCAACCAGATGGCGGCCGCCCACCTGGACCTATCGAGCTGGTGTTTCGGGATTCAGGAGGAGAACCACTTCGCGCCGGAGGAATACGACGCCTTCCCCGGGCACGCGCGACTCGAGGGCGGTCATCTCTACGTCGACGAACGTCCCGGGCTGGGGATCGACATCGATGAGGAAAAGGCGGCGGCGCTGCTGGATCCTGACAGCGCCGCGACTCCCCGCTTCACCGCCGAGGACCGCCGCGCCGACGGCACCGTCGTCCGGCCCTGATCGACGGCCGGCCCGCTCTCATTCCGGAGTCACGTAGGCGCTGGATATCCCGCCATCGACCAGGAAATCAGTACCGGTCACATAGGAGCCATCGTCCGAGGCCAGGAACAACGCCGCCTTTGCCATCTCCGCCGCCTCGCCGAAGCGGCCCATCGGAATGTGGACCAGCCGGCGGCTCTTCTTCTCTTCGGTGTCGAGGAACTTCATCAGCAGCTCGGTGCGCAGCGGCCCGGGGCAGAGCGCATTGACGCGGATGCTGTCACGCGCGTGCACCACCGCCAGCTCGCGCGTCATCGCCAGCACGCCTCCCTTGCTGGCGGTGTAGGCGATCTGCGGCGTCGCGGCACCGAGCACCGCCACGAAGGAGGCCGTGTTGATGATCGAACCACCCCCGGTCCGTTTGAGGGCCGGAATGCCGTACTTGCAGCCGAAGAAAACCCCCTTGAGGTTGACCGCCATCGTCAGGTCCCAGACCGCCTCGTCGGTGGTCTCGGCATCGTCGTCGCCGCCGTGCATGATGCCGGCATTGTTGAACAGGACGTCGAGTCGCCCGAACTCCGACTCCGCAGCGCCGACCATCGCCTCGCAGTCGGCGGCCCGCGACACGTCGGCGCGGTGGAACAGACCCCTGCCCCCGAACGCCGCAATTGCCTCCACCGTCTGCGCGCCACCGTCCTCGTCGACGTCGACAACCAGCACGCCGGCTCCTTCGCGCGCGAAGAGTACAGCCGACTCCCGGCCGATGCCGCTGGCCGCGCCGGTTATCAGAGCCACCTTGTTCTCGAGCCTCACTGTCCTCCTCCGGGAACGTATGCAGCATTATTAATGAAACGATCTCAACAGTTGCCCGACAGGGACGGACTCCGTTGACGGATTGCCGGCGCGATCCTGGCCGACGACATGGGCCTGGGCAAGACGCGGCAGCCGGTACTGGCGATGCGGGAAAGCCATCCCGCCAGCCCCTGCCTGGTCATCCACCCGGCCTCCCTGAAGATCAACTGGGAACGGCAAATCCACCTGGTTCTGCCCGACGCGGAAGTGGGCATCATGAACCCGGCGCCGCTACCGCGCCGAAGTTCCAGGGCGGGGTAGTGATCAACTGCGACATCCTGCGCAGACACCCGCTGCAGGAGCGGGCCTGGGCCGGCCTGATTTCGACGCGGCCCAAACCCTGAAGAATCACCGCAGCCAGCGCCACAGCGCTACTCGGTCAACCTACCCCGATCCTTCAACGAGGGAGCCGAGCTGCCGTCGAGCTTCACCAGAAACTGAGCGACAGGCGTCAACTTCGACGCTCCCTACCCCTGCTGTCGACGAAATAGTCGAAATGAATTCATCCTCAATGAAAACAAACATTAAGAGCATTAAATACCCCAAACATTGAGGATTTACATCCGACGAAATCGTCGAAAATCCGGAAGGTTCTCAGGTGCTTAACCGGCCCGTATATTTATCTCTAAAGTAAATTATAACAACTACTTGGGGACCTGAACCGTAAGCCGGACCCAGATCTGGCACACCCTTTGCAATGTCCCGTCACAGAATCGGAGCCTGAACCCACTGAAAACTGCATACATCAGGGGAAATACAATGCGGAAAATGCTCATCCTGCTCGCCATCCTGTCGATGGGGGTAGCCACCCAGTCGGACGCCAGGGGGATGCACGGCAAACGCGGTCACCGTGGTGGCGACCACAAAGCCCGAATCGCCGCAGCACTGGAGCTCACCGAGGACCAGGTCGCTCTGATCGAGGCACTTAAGGTAGAGCACAGAGCCGAGCGCAAGGCGGCTCGAAACGAGGGCCGGGCCGCTTTCGAAGCGATCCTCACTGCCGAACAGCTCGAGATCCTGAGCGCCCATCGCGAGTCCCGCGAGTCCAGTGACCGCCGCAAGTGCGAACGGCCCGACCTCGGACTGACCGACGAGCAGAAAACGCAGCTGCAGGAACTGCGCGGCCAGCGCAAAGAAGCGGCCCAGGTGGTGCGCGCCGGCTTTCGCGCTGGCTTCGAGGCCATACTCAGCCCCGAGCAGATCGCCACGCTCGAGGAGCTGAAGTCCAGCCGACCCGGCCGCCGGAGGGGCAACGACAGGGCTGATGATGATGCTGGCGCCGATGCCGCGCCTGCCGTCCAGTTCAAACTGGCCGACGACGGCGCGCCGACCGTCATCGACGCGACCAGCTGGGGCTTGATCAAGGAGCAGATGGATAGGTAGCCGAGACATCCGACCGTTGCAGCGCAGCGGTACAACATGCGGCGAGGGTTCTGCCAGCCAAACTGTGGGGATAAATGAGGAGTTCGGTGTGGTCCACCGGGCTCCTCTTTCCGTGTTGCCTTACCCTGCCCATCGGCGAGAGTGGAGGTATGGAGCGTTCGGCCAGTCGAGGGTCAACGGTTTTTTCGCCCGTACCGTAGCAATCGGTGGCAAAAAGGGCGATGTTATTGCACCGACGGCGCCCGCTCACCTCCACCAACCTGATACGAGGTTCCATTCTTGAAGCTGCTCATCGACAACCTGGCCTCCGACACAACCACCGATGATCTGCGCATGCTGTTCGAGTGTTTTGGCAGAGTGCGAGCCGTGGAGATGAAGAAACAGGGTAGCGCTCACGTGGAGATGGCCAGCTCGTCGGCGGCAAAGGACGCCATCTCCGAGCTCAACGGGCAGAACCTGAAGGGCTTCGATCTCTCGGTCAGCGAGTTCACTGAACGGTCCAACTTCGGGAAGCGCGGGGGGCGCCGCCGGCGGCGGCGTTAGACCCGCCGGCGTTATACCCGCCGCTGGCGGTGGCAGCGGCACCCACCAGACCCTCCCCAGATTTCCATTTTCAGTTCCTTCTTTCTTTGCAACGTCGATTCTCGACGCCTTTGGGCCCGGTTCTGTGTCTTCGTGCAGCATCGCGAGAACAGACTTCCTATCTATCGATTGCCCTGGTCAAGAGTGCCGGATCCCGACAGATGCGCAGCCACTGCGGGCTGAGCTCGATCACCAGCCTGCCGTCAACCTCCGAGGCGACGTGGCTGGCGGTCCGGGCTAGACCGCCAGCTCGATCACTCTCGGCTCCGACCCGTTGCCGGTCGCCTCGAGCAGCGCGACGGTCACCGGCAGATGGAAGCGCCGCGGTCCGGCGCTGCCGGGATTGAGGAAGAGGACGTCATCACGCCACGCGCAGCGCGGCCGGTGGGAATGGCCGCTGATCACCACCCCTACCCCGGCCGCGGCGGGGACCATATCGAGCTCGTTGAGATCGTGGATCATGTAGGCGAGGACTTGCCCCAGCGGCACGGCCGTGGTGGCCGGCAAGGCCCGGGCCCACTCGTCGCGGTCGATATTGCCGCGGATGGCAATGACCGGCGCTAGGTCCATCAGCTCGTCGATCACCTCTGGACTGCCCACGTCACCCGCGTGGAGGATGAGCTCGACCCCATCCAGGGCATCGATGACCTGCGGGCGCAGGAGACCGTGGGTATCGGAGACGACGCCAATCACCATAGACTCGATTCTCTCATTGGCTGACGACCGGTACTCCGCTTCGATCCTCCATCCGCACGACGCGGGCGCGGCCCTTGCAGTCGGCCCGTCGGTCCCCCGCTCAAGATCGACTTGACGATAGCACTGGAGAACGCGTTGTCAAACGGGGATTGACCGGCCGCGATCCCCCCCCGTTTATCAGAGCTGCCATCACCACGCGGAGCCCGTTGAATGCGCATTGACAACCGAATGGCCCTAGTAATCGGTGGCGGCTCCGGCATAGGCCGCGCCATTGCCGAGCAGTTTGCTGCGGCGGGAGCCGGACTCGCCGTCGTCGACCAGATCGAGGCACGTACCGACGAGACCACCGGCCGGATCACCACCGTCGGAGGGCTGACGTCGGGTAACCTAAAATTCTGTCAGGAGGTCCGGTGAGCGAAGCCAGAACCGAGATCCTCTGGGACCACTACGGCGTCCCCCACATCTTCGCGCCCGACCACACCAGCCTGTTCTCCGCGTACGGCTACGCCCAGATGGAGGCCCACGCCGAGCTGCTGATCCGACTCTACGCGCAGGCGCGCGGGTGCGCCGCCCTGCACTACGGCGACGCGTACCTCGAGGACGATCAGTGGGTGCACACCATGGGCATCCCGACCCTGTCGCTGGCGTGGACCAGAAAGCAGAGCCGGGCGTTTGCCCCGCTCCTGCGCGCCTTCGCCGCCGGCCTGAACCACTGGGCCGGGGAGCACGCTGCCGAGCTCAGCGCGGCAGCACGCTCGGTGCTGCCGCTCACCGTGGCGGACGTGCTCGCCCACGGCATGCGCGTGATCAACTTCGAATGGCAGGCGCGCCGGGACAAAATCGCAGGGCGCCTGGCCGGCCTCTTCGCGCCACCGGAAGGGTCCAACGGCTGGGCGATTGGGCCGTCACGCACCGCGTCGGGCAACGCGATGCTGCTGAGCAACTCCCACCTGCCCTGGGCCGACCGCGACACCTACTTCGAAGTACAGCTGACCGCACCCGGCGTCACCTCATACGGCGCCGTCTGGGTCGGCTTTCCGGTCCTGCGGCAATGTTTCACCACCTGCCTCGGCTGGACCCAGACCACCAACAATCCCAGCATCAGTACCTTGTACCGGCTCGACACCGACGGCACGGACGGCTACCGCCTGGACGGCGAAACTCGTCCCTTCGACGTGGAGGAGCACACAATCGGGGTCCGTCGGAAGGATGGCACGGTGGATCATCTCCCGCACCGGATCCGGCGCGCCGCGCACGGCCCGGTCGTGGTCGACTGCGAAGGCGTCGTAGTCGCCCTGCGGGTGGCCGGTCTCGACCGCCCGCGCATGTACGAACAATTCTGGCGGATGGGACTGGCGACCAACCTCGAGCAGTTCCACGCTGCGATGCGCATGCAGCAGCTGCCCCTGTTCAACACGATGTACGCCGACCGCGACGGCCACATCATGTACGTCTACAACGCGGCCTCGCCGCGGCGGGAGAGCGGCGACCACCAGTACTGGCAGGGCCCGGTCCCCGGAGACCGCTCCGAACTGATCTGGGATGACGCCATCGTGCCCTACGACGAGTTGCCTAAGGTGATCGACCCGCCGGACGGCTGGGTCCAGAACTGCAACGACACCCCCTGGACCTGCACCCACCCGATGATCCTCGATCCAGCCGCCTACCCATCCTATCTCGCCCCCCCACCGGCGTTCACCCCGCGCGCCCAGCGCAGCGTTCGCCTGCTCACGACTGCCGGTCCGCTCACACTAGACGAGCTCGAGGCGATGAAGATGTCCACGCACGTCGAGACCGCAGACCACTTCGTCGCCGACCTCGTGGCCGCAGCCCGCGCCACCGGTGGCGATTCGACCTTGCGAGCCGCCGAGGTCCTCGCTTCTTGGGACCGGCTCACCGAATGCGACAGCGTCGGCCCCCTCCTCTTCTACCGCTTCCTGCTCGAGGCCGGAGACAGCTTCACGGCGGCCGGCGGCTACGCGGTAGGCCCCGATCCGCAACAGCCGCTAAGCACACCCCGCGGCTTTGCCGACCCGGACCGTGCCGCCACCCTCCTGGGCAACGTGGCCGCTCGGATAGAGGCGGAGTACGGCCGGTTGGAGGTGCCCTGGGGTGACGTCCTCCGCTTCCGGCGCGGCTCCAGCGACTTTCCCGCCAACGGCGCCAGCAGCGAGATGGGTGCCATTCGGACCGCCGCCCCCGGACCGTTCGACAGCAGCACCGCGGCAGTCACCAGCGGCGACACCTTCTACGCGGTCGTCGAGTTCTCCGATCCGGTCCAGGGCCGCGCGCTGCTACCGTACGGCAACTGGTCGCGGGAGGACTCGCCGCACGTGGAGGACCAGCTACCGCTGGCCGCCGCCAAGCAGATGCGGCCCATCCTCCTCCGGAAGCCGGATATCGAAGCGGAGTTGGAGCAGCGCACGCTGCTGTGATCTCTTGACGCTGGCCGGCGCATTCCCTATCAGACTAGTCCCGGCGACCCGGAGAGTGCAATGCAATCGACCAGCGAACAGCGGGAACAGCTGCGGCGCGCCGGCTACATGATCATCCGCAACATGGTGGGCGGCGCCGAGGCGTTCCTGCGACAACTGGACCTGTTGCATCCCGGGTCGACCGCGCGCATGACGACCCTGGTCGAGCTGGCGAAGGTCGCCCTGCGACTCCGCGACTATGACGGGCAGGACACCGGCAACCGGGCCAACGAAGTGCGCACGGCGCAGTTGGCCGCTGCCTTCTCCCCTGTCGAGCTGGATTCACTGTGGGCCTGCTTCCAATCGCTGGACCAACTGCTGCAGGCCGACAAGGAACTCTACGAGTCGCTGTTCCAGAGCGGCCCGACAAGATATTCCTTCAACGAGATGCCGACCGGATTCGCGGTCGGCGATTTCATCGAAAGCTGGCCGGCGATCGCGCCAGCCGGCTGATCACGGAGACGAACTAGGAGGTTTCATGCGTGTCATTGCGGTAGGCTGCGAATACTCTGGTGTCAGCACGCTGATCGACGCTCTCCACAAGTGGGGGCTGGAACGCGGCGAGAACCATCATCTCGACGATCACTTCACGATCCCCGACGCCTTTCACCTTAGCGACGAGGAGCAGCGGGCCATGCTCGACATGCTGCCCGCCATCAAAGAGCGCTTCCAGCGCTTCCAGATCGTCTACCACGTGCGCCTGATCAACTACTACGAGCACATCCTGCTGGGCGGCTTACACATCGAGGAAGCGGTCTACGGGCACCGCTACTATTATCCCGGCAGCAGGCAGCACGTACGTGAGTACGAGCCGGATATGCCCGACGACGCCATCCTGGTCCAGCTCTCGGCCCGACCCGAGATCATCCGCAAACGGATGCGGGCGGAACCGCACCCGCACCAGCTGGTGCCCGATTCCGACGTGGAAGAGATCCTCGACGCTTTCGCCGCCGAGTACGGCGAATCGACGATCGGGCGCAAGTTCGAGATCGACACCTCCGACCTCACCCGGGAGCAGCTGCTGGCAAGGTTCCTCGAGTTGGCCGACGCTCCCTGACGCATTTCGCGCGGCGGCACCACCAGAGCGGCACGGCGGCGCTGCGATCCGCGCGCACGGCAGTCGCGAAGGGGACGATTCTCCGGCCTCCGTACCGATAATCAGGGCGAAACTGTTGACCAGGGCCGAGGCGACCTTGGGTAGGTGGGCACGCACGCGGCGCTGGAACCGGCAGACCTAGGTGTAGAGCACCGTCTCCTTGCTGTCGGGATCGCGCATCACGGCTTCGATGAAGCGGTCCGAGCGCCCCCTCTCATCTCCCCGTGACATCAGATCAGGCCGCGGGCGGTGTCGCCAGCGCTCGCGCGCAGTGCCTCCAGGACCGGATTGAAAGTGCGATCATCAGGTTTAGCGCCCGGCCCTGCTGCGCATACCCTCCCACGTCCGTGCACAGCGCCAACGACAGCAAACAGCTGCCACCGGAAGCTGCGATGCAACACCACCCCGCGCATTGACCAGGCCCCTGCCATTCCGGATTTTCGCCCTAACGCGGTCACGAGTCGCGCCCTTCGAAAGGCTGGTGCATGAAGAAGATCCTCGTCACTGGTGCAAGCGGCCTGATCGGCGGGCTGGTCGTCAGGCGCCTCGGCCACAAATACGAAATGAGTGCCCTGAACCGCCGCCCGGTCGAGGGCATTCCCTGCACCCGGGCCGACATCGCCGACCTGGACGCGATCATGCCCGCCTTCTCGGGCATCGACATGGTCGTGCATATGGCCAACTACCTCGACGACATGACCTCGTGGGAGATGCACCTGCGCGCCGGCATCATCGGCACCCGCAACGTCTACGAGGCGGCGCGACTCAACGGTGTCCAGCGCGTCGTTTACGGCAGCAGCGGCGACACCATGACCGGATACGAGTACGATCCGGATCTGCCCTACGGCGCCCTGGCCGCCGGCAAATACCCCAAGACGCCGCCCAGGATGCCGCTGATCAGCCACCGCGACCCGGTGCGTCCCAAGAGCCTCTACGGAACCTGCAAGGCTTTCGGCGAAGCTCTGGGCAGCCAGTACTCCGACTGCTACGACCTGTCGATAATCTGTATCCGCCTGGGGGCGGTGCTGCCCGAAGATCGGCCGCAGACCCGTCGGCAGGTATCCAGCTACCTGAGCCATGCCGACTGCATCGACGTCGTCGACAAGTGCCTCGAGCTCCCGCCGTCACACCGTTTCGACGTGTTCCGCGCCGCGTCGCGCAGCAGCTGCCGCTGGATGGATCTCGATCACACCCGGGAGGTGCTGGGCTGGGAACCGACCGGGGACGCCGACACCTTCGAGGTCGGCGACTCCGGCGGCTGGCACCAGGTCATCCCGGATTACGTCGAACGAGCCGAGCTCGTGGAGCGGCGAGACCGGGACCATTGACCGATTCCCGCCAGTGGGGGCGGCCTGCCACTCCCGCATCACTCCCGATTCAGGACCCAGGCAAACTTGAGCAAACCAACTGTCCTGCAGGCCGTCATCAGAGAGCGCTGGTCCTACATCTTCCTGGCCGTGCCGCTGGCATTATTCGCCGTCTTCCACCTGCTTCCCATGGCGGCGACGATCCTGCTGGGCTTCGCCGATTATTTCCCGGGGGGGCGCCCCCTCTGGGTGGGGTTCGAGAACTACCGCTACGCCCTGTCGGATGACCTGTTCTGGAAGGCGCTGGGGAACACCGCCCTCTACACCACCGGTGTCGTACCCGCCAGCATCCTGCTGTCGGTCATTCTGGCCCACCTGATCCACGGCCTGCGTCGCACCTCCACCCAGGCGTTCTACAAATCGGCCTTCTATCTGCCCTCGGTGACTTCCGGGGCCATCCTCGCCCTGGTGTGGCTGTGGATTTTCAATCCGACGCGGGGGCTGCTAAACTACCTGGTCTCCTTCCTGGGACTGGGACCCTACACCTGGACCAGCGACCCGCAGATGGCGCTGCCCTCTCTGGCGCTGATGGCGGTCATAGGCGGGCACGGCGCCGCCATCGTGCTGCTGACGGCGGCCATGGGCAGCATACCATCCTCCTATTACGAGGCCGCCCGGCTAGACGGCGCCGGCGCCTGGCGCCAACTGTGGACCATCACCGTTCCGCTCCTGCGGCCGACCCTGCTCTACCTGATGGTCACCAGCACGATCTTCTCCTTCCAGGTCTTCACGCAGGTGCTGATGATGACCAGCGGCGGCCCCCACTACGCGACCACGACACTGGTCTTCCTGATCTTCAACGACGCTTTCGAATACTTCGACTTCGGCAAGGCCGCGGCTGAAGCCACTCTTCTCTCGCTCGGCCTGGCGCTGATCGCGGTCGGTCAGTACAAATGGCTGGCCAGTGATGTGGAGTACTGAGGCATGGTCGTCCGGTTTATAACCTTTGCCGTCCTTACTGTCCTGGCGATCATCACCCTGATGCCGCTCTACTGGATCGTGGTGTGCAGCTTCCAGCCGCCCACCGTGGTACTCGATTTTCCGCCCAGCCTGTTTCCGACCGATCCGACCCTGGTCAACTTCGCCCGCCTGTTCAACGGCTCCGAGATCCTGCGCTGGCTGCTGAACTCCATCCTCGTCACGGTGTCCATTACCGCGGCCAACGTCTTCTTTGCCACCCTGGCCGGCTTCACCCTGGCCAAAAAGCGTTTTCCGGGGCGACAGTTCATCTTCTGGTCGGTCATCGCCCTCATGCTGATTCCGACCCAGCTGACGGTGATACCGCTATACGCCCTGATCATTCAGCTCGGCTGGATCAACACCTACAAGGCTCTGATCGTGCCGGCGCTGATCGGACCGTTCTCTATATTCCTCATGAAACAGTTCCTGCAGACCTTGCCGACCGAACTGATGGAGGCGGCCAGGATTGACGGATGCAGCGAGTGGGGAGTCTTTCGACAGGTAGTGCTGCCACTGGCCAAGCCGGGTATGGGCGTCCTCGGCATCTTCACCTTCATGGGCACCTGGAACGATTTTCTCTGGCCCCTGATCGTCACCAACAAGTCGTCGATGATGACGCTGCAAGTCGGCCTGCACAGCCTGCAGAACGCCTTCTTCACCGACTATGCTCTGCTGATGGCTGGCGCGGCCGTCTCCGCCCTGCCGATGATCGTCGTCTTCCTGCTGTTCCAGCCCTATTTCGTCCGCGGTGTCACCTTCGGCGCCCTCAAAGGTTGACGGCACTGCCGTGACCGTCAGGCCGACCGAACGAGCCGGCGCTGGGATTTTATCCCCGACTTGTCCTGACGGAAGATTGGGACCAGACCAGCCGGACTCATGCGAGGCAAGCGATGATACTGACCGCAGCACAGGTGGAGTTTTTCAACACTTTCGGCTATCTGGTGGTCCGCCAGCTGCTGTCGGCAGCCGAGGTGGACCGGATCACCGCCGGCTTCGAATGGTCGATTCAGAATCACGGCGGCGGCAGCGATCATGACGGCAGCAGCCGCACCATGTTCGGTGGCCCGATCGAGCACACGCCCGAGATGTGCGCCCTGCTCGACCATCCGGGCATTCTCGGGCTCATCGGCGGCGTCACCGGAGCCGACTTCAACTACTGCAGCGGCGACGGCAACTACTACAGCGGCGACACCCGTTGGCATCCGGACGGCAACTGGGGTCAGCTGTGGGCAACGAAGACCACCTTCTACCTGGACCCGGTCGGCCGCGAGAGCGGTTGCCTGCGGGTGATCCCCGGCAGCCAGCATCCCGACCACTTCGTGCGCCGGCTCGGTATCGATCCCAATGCCTCGGAGAAGCAGTTCGGGATGCCTCCGAGCGAGTTCCCGGGCAGCGTCGCCCTGGAGTCGGAGCCGGGTGACGTGGTGATCTTCAACCACGATCTCTACCACGCCTCCTTCGGCGGCAGCGGCCGACGCAGGATGTTCACGATGAACTGCACCCGCCACGCCAGCAACCCGGAGGACCTGGATCTCGCCCACCGTTACCTGAGCGTCCACTCGCCCGGCAACAACGATGTCGACACTGGTGCCGGCATGTTCTATCCGACCATGCTCGACAC
>CAYWBJ010000146.1:0-2056 GCA_964456165.1 uncultured Gemmatimonadaceae bacterium
ACGCGGCCCAGGCCGGGCAGTTCATCCGCCGGATGCGCGATCGGGACCAGCCCTTCGCGCTGGTCTATTCCTGTCACGAGCCGCATCCGTCCTTCGTCTGTCCGGCGCCCTTCGCCGAGATGTACGATCCGGCCGCGATGCCGTTGCCGGAAAATCGCGGCGACCGCAGCGCTTACAGGCTAATGCAACAACGCAACGACTGGCAGCTGCGCCCCACGCGGGATTTCGACGAGGGCGACCTGCGCCGGATGTGGGCCTATTACGCCGGAGCGATCAGCTATGTCGACCACTGCCTGGGCCTGCTGCTTGAGGCACTCGTCGACACCAATCAGTTCGACGACACCCTCTTCATCTTCACTTCGGACCACGGCGAGATGCTCGGCAGCCACGGCATGCTGATGAAGGGGTCGATGTTATTCGACGAGCTGATGCGGATACCCCTGCTTATCCGCCCGCCCGGGAACGGGACGGGAGGGCGGGTGAACGACAGCCTGGTCTCCCACGCCGACCTGGTGCCGACGGTGCTCTCCGGGTGCGGGGTCGACGTCCCGGACGGGCTGCACGGCACCGACATCAGCGCGCTTGTCGACGGGGGCCGGGAGCCGGTCCGCGAAGGGCTGGCCTTCCAGTTTCACTCCTCCAACTGGGGCGAACGGCCGACGCCGCTGCGGGGCTGGCGGACTGAGCGGTGGAAGTACGTCGAAGCGCCAGGCGGTGGCGAGGAGTTCTACGACCTAGTGGAGGACCCGGGCGAGACGCGCAACCGCATCGACGACCGTGAGGCCGGCGCGAGCATTGCGGCGATGCGTGCAAGCCTGCGGACCTGGACAGAGGGTGCTGGCGATCCCTGGCCGTCGGTGCCGATGCCGGAGCGGGAGGTGCCGTGGGACCGGGATGACCGCTGGGGTGGCGAGTAGGGCTGCAATCAGTCGTTGTACTTCTCCGGAGGAATCCGATGGTCAGAGGAAAAGCCCATGTCCTCCGGCAGCGGCATGAACGCCGGGATCATCTCGCTGCGGCGCGCCATCATGTTTCCCATCGGCTCGTCGACCTGGTCCAATTCCTTGTCGCTGATGGGCAGGGTGTAGCGCACCATCGGCGTATATCGCTGAAACGCCTCAGCGTACCCCACACCCGCCTTGTTGCCGTAGTGCCCATCCTGCATTTCGCCGCGCTTGCGCGAATAAGCACCGCCGTAGTACTGGCTGGAAACCTGATCGAGCGCCTTTACTTTCTTGTCGATGACGTCGGTGATGTCCACGTAGAGGTCGACCCGGGCCGTGCTCGCGTATTCTAGCGAATTGGCGCCGACATAGGCGATCGGATTCATAAAGTAGATCACCGGCGTCTGATGTCGCTCCTGACGACCGCGGCCGGTTCCTTGGGCGAGTTGGGTGGCGAATACCGTCGCCTGCCCTATGGTGCCGTGCATCTTCAACCCCCCGGTCTCGAAGGGGTGATGGGATATCAGCAGGTCCGGCTTGACGTCGCGAATCACATCGGCGATGGCTTCTACCTTGGGTCGGTCCAGCAGCAGGTCATCGTCCTCGAAGCCGAGATCGCGGACGTCGTCGAAACCGCAGCTGCGGCAGGCGTTGCGGGTTTCCTCCAGCTTCCGCGCCACCGCCTCTTTCATCTTGGTCTCAACGTCCAGGTCGCTTTGTTGTTTGATCTTTTCGTCCTTCAGTTCCCAATCGTGGGAACGCACGCCAGTCGTGGCGATCGCCACGGTTACTTTGTCGCCGCGTTCGACATGGTGCGCGAGAGTCCCGCCGGCCTGGTCGAAGCTGTCGGCGGGATGCGCGGCTACGAGCAGTATTTGAATTGGCCTGCTAGGCATGTGAATCTTTCTTTTTTGCTAATGGCCCCAGTCACCGTCCGGGGGCATTATGATAGGGTCACGACGTCCTGTTCAACGACGCTTTTGATATCGTGTACCGTTGACATTTGCACCAGTTCGAGCGTCTCGGGCGAGAGCTTGGCCAGTACGCCTTCAGGCATGGGGCTGCTGGGCGGGACGAACTGGCTGCAGTAGCGCAAGGTCAAGAAGCGGCGG
>CAYWBJ010000147.1:0-18865 GCA_964456165.1 uncultured Gemmatimonadaceae bacterium
CTGTTCACCGCGCCGAATGCCAGACGGTACTGAACCCATGGCCCCGCATCACCTCCCACCTGATCGCCGTTGTCGTACCAACTCTCTCCCCCCTCCGGCCCAGTCCAGGCAGCAGCCTGCAACCCGGCTTCACTGGCGGCCGACCGCAGCTGCGCCCGCACCCAGGTCTTGGCCGGCACCTCCGCTTCCCAGCGGATCTCACCCAACGCCACGGCCGCCGGCAGCTCACACGGCTCCGACTCGTAATACTCTTCGTTCCCCCGGTCTGCGATGTTGCCCGGATCGACGCAGATCATGCCATGCGGGCCCTTGGTCGGCAGCCGCGTCTGCCGCGTTTCCGAGAAGCCTTCCGGCCCGTTCCACCAGACCCCCGACCAGCCGATGTGGTCGCCTTCGATCTTGTGGTTGGCGATGGCCAGGTCGATCCAGCCGTTCTCGTTGAAGTCGGCCGCCACGCAGCCAGAGGCTGAGTGGGCGAAGAGCCGGGTGAAGTCGCTGGCTGAGAAGCCGCGATCGGGCTTGTTCCAGTAGATGTAGGATTCGATGTCGCGCGTGCGCCCGTTGTGGTAACAGGGCACGAACAGGTCGAGCAGGCCGTCGTTGTCCAGGTCCGCCACGGACACCGCCAGCACGTTGTTGGCCGGCAGCAGGGTCTTGCGGAAATCGCTGATGCCTTCCGGTCCGTTCCAATAGATGTGCAGGAAACAGTCGTCCGGCGCCATCAACGACGGGGGGCCGCCCCCAACCAGCAGGTCAAGGTAGCCGTTGCCGGTCAGGTCGGCGGCACGGGCGCAGATTCCTTTCCACACCGATAGGATCTGCGAGCGCTCCATGCTGAAGCCATCGGGACCGCCCCACAGAATGAAGGTGCGGTCCCCAGTGCTCTGTGGCACCACCAGGTCGAGCCAGCCGTCGTTGTTGAGATCGGCCAGGTAGATCCACAGCGCGCCGGTGCAATCGGTGTCCTCCCACTCCAAGTGGACGCGCTCGGGCTCGTCAGCGAAACCATCCGCGGTGCCGTGGAAGATCAGCACATCCGTCTGCTTGTGGCCGCCGAAGACCAAGTCGAGGTAGCCGTCCCGGTTCACATCGGCACAACAGCCGCCGTGGGCCATCTTCGTCGGCACCTTCCACGTCGGCTCGCGATCGAAGCCGCCGCCGTTGTTCAGGAATACAAAGGAGCCGGGATCCTGCGACGGGGTATTGTGGGCCGAGTTCACCAGCGCCAGATCGGGCAGGCCGTCGTCGTCGAAGTCACAGCACAGGGCGCCTATGGCGCCGAATCCCGGCAGGTCCTGCCGCCGTTCGGGGTCGTACCCGTCCGCGCCGCCGAAGTAGATCGACACGTCCACCGCTTCGGTCTTGTTGCGGGAGCGGGTGTTGACGAAAACGACATCCGGCAGCTGGCCGCCGGCCGGCCGCGCCAGCAGGACCCGGCGGGCGTCGTGGCCGGTCAGCCGGCGCACCTCCTCGCAGACACCGTCGTCCGTCGCTCTGAAAACCGGAGACTCGTGGGTGAACCAATCCTCGGTGTGGCCCTGGCAAATGATGAACTCGTCGCGCCCGTCGCCGTCGAGATCGCCGACAACCACGTCGCAGGCGCGGTTGGTGTCGACCTCGGTGCGGCCGGCCTCATCCACCGCGGTATCGATTCCCCAGTAGATCACGGATCGTTCAGGCCCCGAGCGCGGACGGCAGGCAAAAACCAGATCAGTCGCGCCACGCCCACGCAGGTCGCCCTGACCCACTCCGATCGCCGCCGTGCAGTCGAAGCGCAGCGATGGACCGAACTGGCGGTTCGGGTGCACCGGCACCAGCCAGGAGCACGCGTTGCGGGCAACGAACACGTGGGGGCGCCCGGCCAGAGTGATGAACTGCACCAGCGGCTTGGCCTCCTGCACGAACTCTGCCGACGAGCGGTCGGATGCGTCGGTGTCATCCGCTTCCGCCTCATCAAGCGGGATCGGGATCGGCGTCGGGTTCGCGAAGTTCAACCCCGCAGACGAACCCCAGTAGATGCGCATGGCGCCGTCCGCATCCCGCACCACCAGTTCGCTACAGCCGTCCGCGTCCAGATCGCAGGCGCCGATCTGCTCACCGCCGATCTCGGTCTCCAGGTAGCGCTTCGACTCGAAGCCAATCTCCGACTGCAGGAAGATGCGCACCTGCTCCTGGGACAGGAATGCCAGGTCCGGGCGGCCGTCGCCGTTGAAGTCACCGGCCGCCACCGCAGTAGACCGAGTCGCCGGCAGCCGCAAGTGGCGCCGCTCGCTCCAGCCCGCGGGCGAGCCGAAGTAGATGAAGGCGTTCATGTAATGACCGATGCCGTTGTACCAGTTGGCCAGCACCAGGTCGTCGTAGCCGTCGCCAGTCAGGTCTACCACCGCCCCGGACCAGGAGCCATCGCCGGGTAGCTCCTGGCAGTTGCACTCCCCCAGCACGTCGCCGTAGACGCCGATGGGGGCCATCTCGAGGTGGGACTGGCTGTTGCTGAAGACCAGGTCAAAATAGCCGTCGCCGTCGAAGTCGAACTGGTGAATGCGCTGCAGGATGCCGGCCCTGGAGACATAGAGGTTGTGACCGGCGTTGCCGAAAGTGCCACGGCGAAAGGCGTCGAAGCCCCGCGTCACCCACATGCTCTCACTCGCCATCGAAGTCCCTTTCTCGAATGCTGCGATGCCGGCTCAGCCGACAACCGCGCGGAAGACGCGCATGAAGTTGCCGCCGAGGATCGCGGCCGTCGCCTCGGAGGAATGGCCCCGACCGCGCAAACCCTTTGCGATCAGGCCAGTCTCACCGATGTGGGCCAGCCCCTGGGGATTATCGCCCTGCCCCAGAAAGTCGGTGCCGAAGCCGACGTGCTCAGCGCCAACCAGCTTGATCATGTGGTCAACGTGATCAAGCAACAGCACGAGCCCCGCCTCCTCGCCACCCGGTCCCAGCGGCATCGGGCTCGGACAGACCATGCCCCCGGTGGCGGCCACCGCCCGAATCTGGTCGTCGGTGAGGTAACGCACCGTGTCGCGCAGGGCGCGGGCGTTGCCGTGGGTGGCGACTACCGGGCGACGGGCGACCTCCAGCGCGTCCCAGAACGTGGCCTCGACCATGTGGGTGACGTCGACCAGGATGCCCAGCCGGTCCATCTCGCGGATCACCTCGCGGCCAGCGTCGGTGAGTCGACCGAGCGGGTCCGACCCCTCGTCGTAAGCCCGCATGGTTTCACCCTCCCAGACCTGCGTGGCGCATCCCAGAGCGTTGCGACCCTCGTGCACCAGGCCGAGGTGGCGCAGGCCGAGGCGGTACAACGTCCGCAGCACGCTCGGATCCCCCTGCAGGCAGTCGCCCCCTTCCAGACCCAGGATGAACGCCACCTTGCCGGCCATCCGCGCCGCCTCAATGTCGCCGGCGCAGGTCGCGAGTGCAGCTTGTTCGCCGGCAGCGCCCTCCAGCTCCCTGTGCAGGTAGTCCACCATCTGCAGCATCTTGAGCAGCGGCTGACGGCTGCCGTGCGGACCACCGATCGCGGCATCCGGCACCCAGCAGGCGGTGAGCTGCACGGCGACGCCGCCGGCCCGCATGAGGGGCACGTCGGTGAGCCCACCGAGCGCTTCGTGCAAAGGGCGCTGGGTCGGGAAGGCCTGGTCGAGCGTGTGGCCGTGGGCATCGACGATCGGCACATCACCTGTTGGCGCACCGCTCGTCGGCGCTTCTGCTGCCGACCCGTTCATTTCGCACCTGCTACCGACAGGTGCCAGCTTCTCACGTCTTCATCAACAGATCTCATGTCCTCTCCAGCAGGTAGGTGTGTCCCGGTTCCGTAGCGAAGGAGACAGTCTCCCCAACAGGGCGAACTCAACCGGTCGATCGCCGTCACTCACCGCCGCTTCAGGCCAGGGGCTACGCTCCCGGCAGGTGCCGCCGCCAGTGCTGTGAATCGTTATGTCGCCCACCTCACCGGCGGCGCGACATGGTTCCTCCTCTCGTGACCATAACGCGTCGTTACGCTACCTTCTTTCTCTGGGTTTCAAAACAGGATCGTCGCGATGACCCCCGAACAGCGTTACTTCTTCGATGTGACCGGCTACCTGCACCTGCCGGGCGTGCTCGCAGGCGACGACCTCGCCAGCGCCCAGGAGGCGGCCGACCGCTACATCTCCCTGTCCCCCGATGACTGGCCGCCCGGCTTCGGCGCCGACCTCGAGCGCCAGGACCACACCGGCTACGAGCACGGGTTCGCCTTCGACAAGGCCCTAGAAGACCTGACCCGGCATCCGGCGACCTGGCCGATCCTGATGGAGCTGACCGACCACCGCCCCCGGTTCGGCAGCGGCACGCTGATGCGCAACCGCCACGGTCACCTCTTCCATCCCCTGCACGCCGGCTGGAACTACAACCACCGGCCGGACACCCGCCGCCTTTGGGTCGAGGACGGCAAAATCCGCTGCACCGACTTCATCTTCTTCTTCTACCTAACCGACGTATTCCCCGGTGACGGCGGATTCATGGTACTGCCGGGCTCCCACAAGAGCAACTTCCCCAAGCCCAAGGACATGTTCTACACCGACACCTATTACCTGCCCGACGTCGTCGCCGACGAGGTGCATCCCGGTGTCGCCAGTCTCACCGCCCGGGCCGGCGACGTGCTCATTGCCTCCGAGCGCCTGATCCACGGCGCCCTTACCTGGCAGCCGCGGGACCGGGAGCGCCGTTTTCTAACCCTGCGCTACAGCGTGCAGCACACCGTCACCAGCTCGCTCAGACCGTTTCCAGACCCAATCCGCGAGCGGCTCTCACCTGAGACCCTCGAGCTGATCGAGCTGGCCCCCTACAACCACGTGAAGGATATCGTCCGTGAGCGTTGCGGCGATTCCTTCGAGGGCCACGCCTTCGAGAACTGAAAGAGCTTCATGACACCCGAACAGCGTTACTTCTTCGACCTGACCGGATATCTCCATCTCGAGCAGGTCGTCCAGGGCGACGAGCTGGAGCAGGCGCAGCAGGCGGCCCAGCGCTACATCGACACCCCGAACGACCAGCTCCCGCCCGGCTTCGAGTTCATACCCGAGCGCGAGCACTTCAACTGGTACCTGCACGCCTTCGCCTTCGACAAAGCGCTCGAAGCCCTGGCGTTCCACCCGCAGACCTGGCCCATCATCCGGGAGCTGACCAGCGGCAGGCCCCGTCTGAGCGGTGGCAACATGATGGTGGACGGACCAGGTCGGCCGTTCCACCCGCTGCACTCCGGCCGCGAGGGCGTGCGGAGGCGCGGCTCGACCGACGCACGCCACTACTTCGTGCTCAACGGCAAGATCCACTGCAACGACCTGGTCTTCTTCTTCTACCTGAACGACGTCCATCCGGGCGACGGCGGACTCATCGTCGTGCCCTGCTCTCACAAGGAATCTTTTCTGCGCCCCAGAGAGCTCTTCTATCCAGGCAGCTATCTCGAAGACGGCGGCTACAACGACGATTACGCCTCCGCCGAGGTGCCACCCGGCGTGGTCAACATCACCCCGAAGGCCGGTGACGTGGTCGTCATCTCGGAGCTGCTCACCCATGGCGCGCTTACGTGGCAGCCCAAAGACCGCGAGCGCCGCTTCCTCACCCTGCGCTACAAACAGCAGCACATAGTGCCGGATCTTGAGTTGCCCGAAGACGTGCTGGCGAAACTGTCACCGGAGACGCACGAGCTGGTCGCCACCTTGCCCATCACCGAGATCAAAGCGATCGCCGAGCAGGACGTCGTCCACCTCAGCTGATAACTGACGCACTTTCAACCGCCAAGCCCGCCTGAGGCGGCGCGACAATCGCGTCAGCCATTGCGTTGCGGGCCCTGACCTGAATCGAGCTATCCATTGTGGAACACAAAGAACTACTGGTAGAGCGCCTCCCCCCCATCGTCGACATCGGCCCCGAGCACCAGCTTTTCCTCGACGATGTACTGATCGAAGGGATAGAGCGCGTCAGCCGCTCAGTCAACCAGCCCGAGCGGCATCCCGACAACCCGATCCTGGCCGCCGAGCACCCCTGGGAGCACCAGCGCATCCTCTATGCCGACGTGATCTTCGATCCCGACGAAGGGCAATACGGGTGCTGGTACAGCACCTATGACCTAGCCGACCAGCAGTCCGCTCTCCTCTACGCCCGCTCAGACGACGGCGTCCACTTCGAGCGGCCGGAGCTGGACCTGGTGGAGTTCGACGGCAGCCGGCGTAACAACCGCCTTCCCCCGCCGGCCGGCTTCGCCCACGACAAGACCGTCATCTGTGACCATCGCGCCGAAGACCCCGAGCGGCGCTACAAGATGGTCTATTACACCACCGGCGGCGTCGGCGTGGCCTGGTCCCCCGACGGCCTGCGCTGGACCGCGCACGACAAGAACCCCGTCATCCGCCCGACCGGCGACGCCTCCCAGTCGCCGATCTGGGACGAGCGCCTCGGGCGCTGGGTGATGTACGTGCGCCCGGACGGGCGCCACACCCGCCGGCACTGGCGCAACCACGGTGTGCCCTACGACGCCTCCGTCTTCCCCACGCGGCTCATCGGCCGCACCGAGAGCATCGACTTCGAGACTTGGCTGCACATCGACACGGTGGTCGAGCCGGACGAACGGGACGGCGACGGCACCGAGTTTTATTACATGCTGGTGCTGCCCTACCAGTGCGGTTACATCGGCTTCCTCAACGTCTACCACGAGTGGACCGGCGATCCTGCCGCCCTCGACGGCGCCAATTACACCATCGACACCCAGCTGACCTTCAGCCGCGACGGCATCTCCTGGAACCGCGTCTGCGACCGCCAGCTGTTCCTGGGCTGCGTGCCAGAAGCCTGGGACGAGAAGCGCATCTACGTCGACGAAGTGATCGTCCGCGACGACGAGCTCCTCGTCTACTACCGCGGCTCGAACATCCCGCACGTGGGCATCAACCAGACCGTTGGCACCACACACAACGGCCGCCTACTGCAGGGTGACGCCCTCGGACTGGCTCGCCTGCGTCCGGACGGCTTCGTCTCGATCGACGCCGGCGCCCGGGAGGGGAACCTGACCACCCGGCCGCTGCGTTTCGCCGGCCGCAACCTGAGTGTCAACGCCGACGCCGACGGCGGCAGCCTGCAGGTCGAGGCCGTCACGCTCTACGGCGCCCCGATACCCGGCTTCACGCGCGCCGACTGCCCGGTCATCGACGCCGACAGCACCAACCAGCCGGTGGCCTGGACCACCGGCAAGACCCTGGACGCGGTCGACCAGCCCATCCGCCTGCGCTTCCACCTGCGGGACAGCAGCCTCTACTCATTCCAGATCAACTGAACTGGCGCACGCTCACAGAGCCGCGCCCATCCACCTGAAGGGAATCCATGGACGACCTGAAAGCAGCAACCCGACCGTTTGTCGACTGGTACGGCATCTTCGCCTCCCATCGCAAAGAGGAAGCCGACGGCCGCATCTGGTCCCAGGAGCCACCGACCGGCGTGCGCCTGGCGATCGAGCCGGCGCGGAAGTCGGAAGTGTTCTTCCACCGCGAACGGCCCTGGGAGCAGGACGCCAACTTGCACATCAATACCATGCTCTACGACGAGGGCCGCTACCGGCTCTGGTACGGCGTGGCGAAGATCGAAGGCGACGGCAGCTACGTCTGTTACGCCGAGAGCGACGACGGCTTCGAGTGGGAGCGGCCGGAGCTGGGCCTGATCGACTACGAGGGCAATAGCCGCAACAACATCATTGCAGCCGACCGCGACCACTTCCTCGGGTCCGTCTTCGTCGATCCGAACGCACCCGAGGCCGAGCGCTACAAGGCCATCGGACCGACGGGCCGCTACTACCGCGACGGCGTGCTGGACCCGGACATGGACAAGCAGACCTTCAAGGAGCTGCTCGTCGCCCTAGATCTGGGCGGCGTCACCGCCGCGGAGCGAAAACGCAAGGTCGAGATCCGCCAGGCCCTGAACGCCTCAGTCTCACCCGACGGCATCCACTGGACCAACCTGGAAGAGCCCATAATAGACGTCGGCGCCACCGCTCTCGACACCCATAACCTGGCTGTCTGGGATCCATACGAGGAGCGTTACGTCCTCTATCTGCGCGGCCACCTCGAGCGTCGGCGCCTGGTGCGCCGCACCGACAGTGGCGACTTCAGCTCCTTTCCGAAGACCCGCCCCTGCCTCATGCCCGACCCGGGCGACCCGGCCGACGCCGCCATCTACAACTCCTGCTACACCCCCTACCCGGGACGTCAGCTCTATCTGATGTTCCCGTCTTTCTACCACCGCATCCCTTCTACCGTCGACGTGCAGCTGGCGGTAAGCCACGACAGCCATACCTGGCTGCGGCCGGAGCGGCGCCCGATCATCGACCTGAGCAACGACCAGGGCGAGGACTACGGCTGCATCTACGCCGCCCCCAACCTAGTGGCCCCCGACGGCGGCGACTGGCGTCTGCCCTTCAGCGGCCACTACCGCCTGCACGACTTCCTCGAGCGCGGCGCCTCCTATCCGATGGACACCGAACTGCGCTGGGCCGAGTGGAAGGAAGACCGGCTTGTCGGCCTCGAAGCCGAGGGTGAGGGTTTCGTCGCCCTGGTGGAGAAGACCTGCCTCGGGAAGGAGATGCGGCTGAACTACCGCACGGAGCCGGGGGGCTCGATCAAGGTGGAGCTCATCGAGCCCCCCAACACACCGCCACAGACCGTGGACGCGATAGAGGGGTTCTCGCTGGCAGAGGCGGAGACACTGGAGGGGGATGAGTTGTCAGCGGTGGTGCGTTGGAATGGGAATGGGGATCTGTCGAAGCTGGAGGGGCAGCTGTTGTCGGTGCGGCTGCACCTGAACAAGGCGAAGGTGTTCTCGATCGCTATGTAGCGGAAGCGAGTATGCCCCCTGGCCACGTGACCCCGGAGCAGCGCTACCTGTTCGACATTAACGGCTCCCTGCACCTACCGGACGTGCTGCGTGAGGCAGAGCTGGCCGCGGCACGGGAGGCGGTCGAGCGCTACGTAACCACGCCCATGGAATATGCCCACTACGTCGATGTGAAGGAGATCACCAGGCAGGAAGTCGTGCAGCTCACGCGACGACTCCTGCCCCGCGAGACGAGAGTCTTCCTACTCCCCCACCCTGAGCTCCGCCAGGTAAATTGAGCAGGGTGCCGCCCCCGACCCGCTCCCCTCATGACTCGAATAGTAGGAAAGCAGCCCCCGCGTCGGACTCAGCTCGATGAATCCGGGATAGGAGGTGTCCCCCCCACTAGGCAACTCCGCGGCATCGACCAGCCCCTCACCCTCCAACCAATAGAGAACCGTCCGCGGATCGTCCGGCGGTCCCGCACCCTTCTTGGTGTAGAAGTCCAACGGATACCTGCGGGCCTTCCCGAACATCTTGCGCCCGCCGACCAGGTACCTTTCGCCCCACTTGGCAACCAACGGGCCGCCGATGAAAAAGGGCAGGTCGGTCCGGACCCACTCGGTATACGGGGGCTTCGAGCGGCAGAGCTGTGACGTTTCCATCCGGGACCGGGCAACCGCCAACAGGCTGCCGTCGGGCTCGAACAGAAAAGCGGTCTCGTTCCCGTGGGTCTCCTGAAACAGGGCGCGCTTCCGCCAGATGAGCCCGTCGTCGCTCTCCAGCATGGCGGATTCGTGGTAGGACCGATCGTCCTCCTCCAGCACGGCGAAATCCCGCTTGCGCCGGCCGCACAGATAGGCGGTCTCGCCGTGCGCAGCGGCCCGCCAGATGAAGTGCCCGTAGGTTCCCTCCAGCATGATCGGCTCGCTCCATGCACAGCCGTCGGCGCTCACCACACCATACCCGAGCTGCTGATTCATCTCGAGGCGCTGCCGCTCTCCCTCTGGTGCCGGCTCCCCGCAGTACCAGGTGCCCGTGTAGACGAACAGCTGGTCCCTGAAGCAGAGGAAATGCGGATCGCGCACGTCCCGGTCGGGAACGCTGAACTCGTGAACCTGCTCCCATTCCAAACCATCGGTGCTGGAAAGAATGACGATGCGGGAGGTGGGGAACCCCATGTGTCCGTCCGGACAGGAGCGGAAAGTCAGGTACATCCTGTCGCCGAAACGGCATAAGTCGGTCATCGCGTTGTGATTCCCGTCGTCGAAGACCTTGCGCACCGAATCGACGTGTATTTCCGGCAAGTCGCTCATCAATGGCTTCCCGTTTCCCAGGTTTCACATGGCCGCCGTCGACGACGGCGCTCGTGGGCATAGTATGCTCTATAGAGGCCGTGTCAAACGGGGCTCTTGACCGAAGCAGCCTCAACCCGCACTATGCGTCTGCGGCAATGGCCGGACCGGACTGATTCGTGGTCTGCCCCGGATGCCAGCGGGGATAGACGCTCAACTCAATTCCAACGCACCGACCAACAGAGAGCGAGAAAGCAAGATGACCAAGAGGGCACGTCTTTTCGTGGCGCATACCGGGGACCAAACGATTTCGATATACGACATCGACCCCGCGACAGGCTCGCTCAATCTGCTGTCGACAAGCAATGCGCATGGAGGAGTCGGGGCGCTGCACCTGCGCGGGGACGTATTGCTGGCGACCCACGTATCAGGTACGACCCTGGCCAGCTTCCAACTGGATGGAGACTCCCTCTCCCTGATCAACAAGGTAGACACCGGCCTCAGGACACCCGCTCATCTGATCACCGACGGGAGCGGCCGCTTTCTGATGACCTCCTACTACAGCGGGGGCGGAATCACGGTGCATCGGCTCGGTGAGGACGGCACCATCGGCGAGCAGCTGCAGCACCTGCAGACCGGAGAAAAAGCTCACGCGGTCTTCAGGTCTTCAGACGATCGTTTCCTCTTCGTGCCCCACGTCTGCCCGACGAACAAGACCGTGCAGCTTCGCTTCGATGCCGGGACAGGCAGGCTATCCTCCAACGATCCGCCCGAGCTGGCCCCGCCGGACGACAACGCCGGTCCCAGGCACATGTGCTTCCGACCGGGAGAGGACGTGGCCTACACGGTAAACGAGCAGGGCAACACCGTGACCGCCCATCGATTCGACCGAGAGACCGGGTTGCTCGACAGCTTTCAGACCATCTCGACCCTGCCCGCCGGCTATGACCAGGTCAGTCACACCGCCCACGTCGAGGTGCATCCGAACGGCCGCTGGCTCTTCGCCTCGAACCGCGGCTACCACAGCATAGCCGGCTTCGCGATAGGCACCGACGGCACTTTGAGCCCCTTCGGCCACTACGAGGTGCCCGAGATGCCGCGCTCCTTCAACATCGAACCCAACGGCAGCTTTCTCTACTGTGCCGGGGAAGGTGTTGCGCGGCTGGTTTCGTTCCGCATCGACCAGAGCAATGGACATCTCGAGCCGCTGGATGAATACGAAACCGGCAGCTCGCCCTTCTGGGTCATGGCAGTTGGCAGCGAGTAAGGACGGAGGGGAGACAATGACGCCCGCGCAGCGATATCTGCTGGACCTGCAAGGTTATCTGCATCTGCCCGGCGTGCTGTCCGGAATCGAGCTGACCGCTGCTCAAGATGCGGTCGAACGCATCCAGCACATGCCAACGGAGGAGCTGCCGCCCGGCATCGATCGCCGGAGCCCGAACTACGCCAACGGGTTCTCCTTCGATCCGGCGCTCGAGCGCCTGGCATTACATCCGTCGACCTGGCCAGTCGTCCGGGAGCTGACGGCCGACCGACCGCGGCTGGCGAGCGGCACCCTGCGGATCAACACCCACGAGGACAGCAGTTTCTTCGGCTTCCACTGCGCTCTCGCGAGCCCGGGGCAGGTCGACTGGCCACGATTCGACGTCCGCGAGGGCCGGCTGTTCTGCGATATGTTCGTGGTATTCTTCTATTTCGACGACGTCCGGGAAGGCGACGGCGGGCTGGTTGTCATCCCCGGATCGCACAAGACCCAGGTTGAGCGTCCCGCTACCCTGTTCCAGCCAGTCAGTCCCGAGGAGGATCCCGAGCCTCACCCGGCTTTCACGAACGTGCTCGCCAAGGCCGGCGATGCAATCGTCCTGACCGAGCTTACCACGCATGGTGCGTTGGCCTGGAAGCCCGCCGACCGCAACCGGGCCTTCATGATGCTGCGGTATGCACCACAGTACGTGGGCTCCACCGACGGCAATCTGCCATTTCCGATTCCCCCCGAGGTCACCTCGCGGCTGCTGCCGCAGACGCAGGAGCTGATCGAGTTCACCGCTCGCGATGTCGTCAAGGAAATCGTGGGGAGCGACCGGCCGCTCGAGTGAAAGGCCGGCGGCGAAAATTTCCTATCTGCTTATACTCTTTCGAACAGCTCTGCGCAGCCCCCTTCCCGCAGGTCGGGAGACCCCATGCGTCGATCATTCGTGCTCTGGCTGCTGATACTGAGCGCCGCGACAGCGGCGCCCGCGCAGCCACAATCCCGCATCGCCTTTCAGTCACTGCGCACCGGCAACTGGGACATTTACGTAGCCAATGCCGATGGCTCCCAGGTCGTCAACATCACCCGGACGTCGGCGACGGACTACAGCCCGGCCTGGGCCCCTAATGGCGATAGGATCGCCTTTGAATCTGACCGCTCCGGTGACTTTCAGATCTATGTCGCCAACGACGACGGGACCGACGTTGTCCAACTCACCGACAAACCCAACAGCAGTGGCCCGGCCTGGTCGCCCAACGGCAGTAGAATCGCTTTCGAGTCGAACCGCTCGGGCGCCTGGGATATATGGGTCATGGACGCCGACGGCGCCAACCCTCGCAACCTCACGGACAGCCCGGGCAATGGCCAGCCCCACTGGTCGCCGGACAACGGGCAGATCACCTTTGCCTCCAACCGCAGCGGCGACATGGACGTATGGACCATGGACGCCGACGGCGCCAACCCCCGCAACCTGAGCGCATCCGACTCCGTCGACTGGTTTCCGGTCTGGTCGCCCGACGGCAGCAGGATCGCATATGAGTCCAACCGCTCTGGCGATTGGGATATCTGGATCATGGATGTCGACGGCACCAACCCGCGCAACCTCACCGACAGCGCCGAACTGGATATGCGGCCCACCTGGGCCCCCGATGGCAGGAAGATCGCCTTCGAGTCCAACCGACAGGGACCGCGCGACATCTTCATCCTGGATCTGGAGAGCGGCGACTACACCAATATCACGGCCAGCGGAACCTGGGACACGCGCCCGGCCTGGGCGCCTATGCTGCCGTCGACTGCGGTGCAGTTGCAGTCGTGGGCATGGGTCAAGTCGATGCAGCTACCGCGCTGAAGCTGCGGCTGCGCCGCCCGCACCCGGACGGTCGAGGTCTCTCCTAGGGCACCAGAAACATCCTGCGGACCCGGGTTGCGCCACCCCGGCTTTCGGCAACACTCTCTATGCTTCCCTCGCATACACGAATGTCAAATTTTCCACCACTGTTGTGCGCAAACGAAGAGGATAGAGAATGAGAATTGCCAAGGCGGAATACTGGCCGGTCAGCGTTCCCTACACCCACCGCGAGAACAGTTTCCAGGTGAATCGCGATGGGGTTACAGACGTCGTAATCCGTCTAACCACTGACGATGGTATTGTCGGCTGGGGAGAGAGTTGCAGCGGCGCCAACGTCGAATCTATTCACGAAGCACTGAAGGGGATGGAACCGATCTTCATGGGGCGCAATCCCTGGAACCGCGATGCCCTCCATCACGATGTCTATCGCCGTGGTATCTGGAATTTCAGAGAACCGACGATGAACTTCGCCTGGGCGGGCATCGATATGGCCTTGTGGGACATCTGCGGCAAGGCCTGCGGTCAACCCGTCTACAACCTCCTGGGCGGCCTGCGCCGGAAATCGGTGGACTATTTCTATTATCTGAGCTACGCCGACCACGAGGGCTTGCGGGCGGAATGCCAGGGAGGCGTAGAGGGAGGTTACACCGTCTTCTACCGCAAAGTCGGCGTTGACATCGACGCCGAGGTCGAGGCGATCAAGCTGATCCGCGAAATCATCGGCCCACGGGGGAAAATCCGCATTGATTCCAACGAAGCCTGGACGGTTGCCGAGGCGACCCGAAATCTGGATCGCCTCGATCAATACCATATCGACTTCTCGGAGCAACCCGTGCCCGCCGACCCCATCGACAACATGCTGGAGCTCAAGGCCAGAACCAGAGTTCCGTTGTGTTCCAATGAAGGACTCTGGCGTGTAACCGATGCCTGGAATGTGATCCGCAACCGGGTTTGCGAGGTACTCTGTTACAGTCCCTACTGGGTGGGGTCATTGAGCCAGTTCAAACACCTGAGCCACGCGGCCGCCTTGGAGGGGCTCACCGTATGCAAACACACCCACGGTGAGCTGGCCATTGCCGCCGCCGCATCACACCAGGTTCTCCTGACTTTACCGCGGATAGTTGACGGCCATCAACATACCGCGAACATGATGGAAGACGATCTGGCGGAAATACCCATCGCCACTTCTCCACACTGGGATGTGCCGCCTGGGGTTGGACTAGGTATTGACGTTGATGAAGAGAAGGTGAACAGGTATCACGAGGTGTACAGGGAACATGGGCAATTCATGCCCTACGACCTGCAGCGCGTGCGCGACGAGGGCATGCCCTGAGCCGGCGCCCCGCTCAGACCCGACCTGGAAACGAATTCCCCCGCACCTGCCTGAACGGCGGCGTCTTCGGGGCAGCGGTCACCCCTTCGTCCTTTATCGACGTCGCTCGCATGTAGTGAACGGCGTAACCGCGACGGCGCTCGGCGGTCTGATTTGGGCCGCTGCTGTGCAGGGTGAGGCTGTGGTGGAAGCTGATGCTGCCCGGACGCATCGGCACCGGCACGCTGGGCCAGCGACCACTGTCTAGGTCTGACAGGAACGGCTCGAGCTGGCGCCCGTTCAGCATGCCCCACCTATGGGTCCCCGGGGCGAAGTGGAGGCAGCCGTTATCCAGCGTGGCCGCATCGATAGCCGTCCACGACGACACCAGATCCATCGGCAGGATGTCGCGCCAGGCTTCCGAATCCTGATGCCAGGCCTTGGCACGACCGACCTCCGGCGCCTTCATGAAGAGCTGGTCGCCATACATCTTCAGGTCATCGGTGTCCAGCAGCGCCGCGATGATATCGACGATTTTCGGATTGGTCGCGTGCTCCCACATCACCGGGTCGTGGACGGCGATGTTGTTGAGCTTGCGCACCGAGAGCACCTGGTTCTCGATCTCCCTCTCTCCGGACAGGAAGGCGGGCTCCAACTGGACGTTCGCGTCGGGTATGTGGTCGGCTTCACCCGCCGCTATCAGATCCGCTCGCGCGGCGAGAGCAGCAACCTCATCCGCGCTCAGCACGTCCTCGACAACGAGAAAACCATCTCGTTGGAAAGATGCCACCTGGGTTGCAGAAAGCGGACCTCTCATACTTGCTTGTCACCTCATCTGCCCAGTCATCAGCCGATTGAGCGTTTCTTCAGGTATTTCGTCTCTTTTCGCGCTAGCTCGAACGGGCTCTCACCCAATTTTGTCCAATATGCTCAGATCGCCAGGTCAGTCAGGTAGGCCCGGTAGTCGCGCGGCGCTTCATCCGCAATTTCCCGACCGGGGTATTCGTTGCGCAGAACTCCGGCCATGACGAGATCCACGAATGGAGGTATCTCATCGAGCTAGAGCGCCGGATGCACGCTCGCGGAGACTGCTGGGGCCGGAGATGGAGAAGAACGTAAAAAGGGGCGGCTGCATTATCTGCACACCGCCCCTTAATCGATCAGGTGTCGCCTTTACAGAGCGACGACGCCTTCGGCCGCGGGTCCCTTCTGACCCTGCACGACTTCGAACTCCACCTGCTGACCCTCGGCCAGTGAGCGAAAGCCCTCGCCGCGGATAGCGCTGTGGTGGACGAACACGTCATCGGCCCCTTCGCGCTCGATGAAGCCGAAGCCCTTGGCGTCGTTGAACCACTTAACGGTTCCGTTGATTCGTTCTGACATGATGATTTTCCTCTCGATTCCAGGATGTTGTTGGACCAGTGGTTTCATGCTTCAGGTAGGGACGACTACGTCGGGCGTGATGCGGCTGCAACTGCGTGGATCGGCTGCTGCGAGCGGGCCAAGTAGGAATCTGCTACGAGGAACAGAACAACTGCCAACTAGGGTGTATCCTACCGCACCGATTGCAGGTAGGGGATGTGTCAGTAAACTAAACACGAAATCGCAAGTCCGCAAATTATATAGCAGGTTGCCGCAGCCGAGGAGATCATTCAGATGAGGATCCAGCCCTGCTGAAGGTGTCGCGCAAGTCGGGTCTGCAGCTGATTGACGCACCCTCACCGCACGGCTGCCCTCCCAGTACCAGCGCCCGGCCGACCCGAAATCTGCCTCGAGTAGGGCGCGGACATAGCCTACATTCGGCCAAGCGCCACCTGCTGGCGATACACGCAAGACACCCAGGCATTGTGTTCTATTCCGCTATCGCCGATCGCTGAACAATGACTGGGAAGGGGTGCACGTCGCCATATTGCCAGTGTTCGACTTGACATTCGGGTCTCGCGCTCGTTCGTTCGGAGCCCCGAGACCGCCTCCGGGGCCGTGCAAGCTGCCGCCCTTGCAAGGGCGGCTTCATCGGTGGGCCCACGAGGCTTTCGAATTCATCCACCACAGCCGTTAGAAACCAGGCACGACCGCACGCCGGTTCACCGAGCCTGGCATTCACAGCGAGGACAAGCCATGAGCCCGATGCTGGTGGCAGCGCTGGCGCTGCTACTCACACTGGCCTGGGGACAACAAGCAGAGTCTGTTGACCGCCCACGCGGTAACATCGCGCTCGGCGCGACGTACACGCTGGACCCGCCCCCCAACTACGGGCTCTGCACCGACGCCGGCGATCTCAAGCAGCTGACGGACGGTCAGTACACCGAAGGCTACTTCTGGGTCCACAAGTCCACCGTAGGCTGGCAGGACAAGGCCCCCACGATTATCACCCTCGACCTGGGTTCGGTACAGCCGATCCGCGGCGTCTCCTTCAGCACGGCGGGCGGGTTCGCGGGCGTGGAGTGGCCCCTGACCATCCGCGTACTCGTGGCCGGCGGCGACCAGCAGTTCCACCAGGTCGGCGACCTGGTGGTCATGAGCGAGGAACAGCACGGAGCGGTCGCGCCGGCGCCGGCACCCGCCGAGGTCTGGATCGAGGAAGGCTTCAGCAGCGCCGAGATCCACCATCACTTCGTCTTCAACAAGGACCGCTTCGGGCCGGACTACACGCCCGAAGTGCGCGAGCAGGTCGCTCGCGATGCCGCCGAGCAGCGCGCCGCCCAGTACGGGACCTACATCTACCGGACGGACCAGCTGCGCACCCACGGCCGTTACATCAGCCTGATGGTGTGGAACGAGCCCTTCATCTTCGTCGACGAGATCGAGGTCTACGCCGGCGATCCGGAGTGGCTGGATGAGCCGCTCGGGGGGAAGGCCGTCCCCGATCCGTCGGTATTTGCGCAACGGCTGGCCATACAGAAGGGTATCAAGGGGCGCCTCGTGCAAGACATCGAGGCACTGAGAACAGCGGCGACAGCAGAGGATGTCCCGGACCAAACGCGGGAGAAAATGCTCGGTGAGCTGGCCGAGGTGGAGGCGAAGCTGGGGGCGGCAACCGAGTCGGGTGACGACTTCAAGGCCGTCCTGCCACTGAATCCCTGGCACGAGCGGGTGATGCGCACCCAGGCCTGGCTCTGGCGCGCCGCCGGCCTGGAGCCGCTTACCTTCTGGCACGCGAACCTGTGGGACCCACTCCCCCTCGTCGGCGCACCCGACGTGTCAGCCGAGATGTCCGTCGAAGTGCACCTGATGCGGAGGGAACACCGCGTCGCCCACTTCAACGTCAGCAACAGCACCGATGAACCGCAGGAGGTCTCCTTCCGCCTGAGCGGGCTGCCCGGTGGCGACAATCCGGCCTACGCCACGGTACACGAGGTGCTCTGGACCGACACGCGACACGGGCTGCCCGTCGCCGCGGCTCTGCCCGAGGTGGCTCCAGAGAGCGGTCTGTACACCGTAACCGTGCCGTCCGGCATGACCAGGCAGGTGTGGATGACGTTTCACCTAGTCGACGTGCTCCCAGGCGTGTACGAGGGCGAGGTCGTCGTGGCCTCCCCCGCGGATGCGCGGTTTCCACTTCGACTGCACCTGTACCCATTCGACTTCCCGGAGCAACAGACCTTGCACATGGGTGGCTGGGACTACACCGATCGGATCGGTCACTTCCGCTACATAACCGAGCAGAATCGGCCAGCGATCGTCGAGCACCTGCGCCAGCGCCGTGTCGACTCGCCCTGGGGCCTCAGCAGGACCCTGGCGCGCGGCACCCACGATGAACGGTGATCAATGATCGAGCCCCCCGCTACCGACCCCTTCGACGCGTGGATCGAGCTGTGGCCGGATGCGGCCCAGTACATGGTTTTTGCTGAAGCGGAGCCTCACTTCCAGTCATTGCCGATGGGCACCCCGGAATTCGCGACAGCGGTGAAGGACTGGGTGACCTTCTGGGCCGACTACATGGTGTCGAAGGGACTCCGGCCCGAGCAGGTGGCCCTGCTGTTAGTGGACGAGCCGCGCGAGCCCTTGCAGGACGAGCTCATCCTGACCTGGTCGAAACCGATCCGCCAGGCTGCCACCGGGGTCCGCATCTGGGAGGATGTGAACCACATCGACATGAGCGATGCCGATCCCGAGATGATCGATTCCCAGCACGTATTGTCCCCCCACTACGGGGCATTCCTCAGGGGCAACCCGGCATACCGCGACTACTTCCAGGCGAAGCGGGACCAGGGCATTGCGCTGGAATTCTACGCCGGCAACCATCGAGATTCTGATCCCTATTTCGGCCGGCTCATGGCGTGGTCGTGCTGGCGGTTCGGCGCCGAGGGCTTCTACAC
>CAYWBJ010000148.1:0-15975 GCA_964456165.1 uncultured Gemmatimonadaceae bacterium
GTCCTCAGGGTGGGTGGAGATCGCCGCTCCCACCAGCAGGCGCTTGTTGGAGTCGATCGATTCGTTGGGGTGCTTCAGATGCTTGTCCAGATCCTTCTTGAAGACCACCGACTGCAGGATGCCGTCGGCGTCGATGATCGGCAGGAAACCGCGACCGTACCGGATCATGAGGTCGTTGGCTTCCTTGAGGTCGTCGATTCCGACGCCGGCCTGTACATCGGTCTTCATGCGCTGGGAAACCGGCACGTTGTGGTCCCGCCGGGAGTCGAAGTCCTTGTCGGTGATGATGCCGAGCAGGCGGCCGTGAAAGTTGCCGGAGTCGGTTACTGGGAAGGTGGAGTAGCCGGTCTCGTTGATGACCTCGATGACCGTGCCGATCGATTGATCGGGCGATAGGGTCCTGATGTTGGTCTGGAAGGCGGCTTTGAAGCGCTTGACGTCGTCGATCTTGCTGCACTGCTCGACGATGGTCTGGCTCACGGGGAGGATGCCGATGCCACCTAGCTGGGCGACGGCAATCGCCATCTCGGCGCCGGTTACCGCCTGCATGGCGGCGCTGAGAAACGGGGCGTGCAGCTCGATGTACGAGTCGCCGTGCCGGCACAGCCGCGTGTGCAGCGACACGTCGTTGGGGCCGCCGTCGGCGGCCGTGTATCCGGGGAGCAGGCGAAATTCTCGGAGACTGTGGGAGTTGGCGCTGAGAATCGTAGCCATTGGGCATTCACCTGCTGGAGGGATTGGATTGCCACAATATATGGTGGCCTGAGATAATAGGCACCACAGGTCTATTGCTCAAATAGGCGGTTGGTTTATTTAAGAGGTGAAAGCGCGCCCAAGTTGGGGACCACCGCCCGAACCGATGGTGCGAAGCGGGCGGCAGATCCCGGTGTCTATCCGGGTTGTCGCATGGGATCCGGTCGGCATGAGCTGGCCGGCCGTTCGGAGGTACTGCATCGTGAATGGCAGAAGATCGGACAAGGACAGCGGAAGCCGCTTCAGCACCTTCCTCACCGGGTGTTTCACCGGCGCCATCGTCGGTGGCCTTCTCGGCGTGATGCTTGCCCCGCTTTGGGGGGAGATCACGCGCCGCAAAGTCACGCGGGGGGCCGGCGCGACGAAAGACAAGGCCGCTGCGACCAAGGATCAGGTCGTCGAGGCGGTCGAGCAGCAGATGGAGAGTATGAAGGAGAAGAGAGAGACTGACGATGCCGACCAAGCAACAGATCACTGAGGCGCTGAAGGAGCGGTTCGCCGACGTTGCCGAGCACGGCCGTGTTCTAGGCCAGGCCCTGAAGGTGCGGACGGACATTGCGGTAACACGGCGACGACTGCGCTCGACGCTGGCGGATCTCGGCGAGAGCATCTACGGCCGGATGGAGAGCGGTGCCATGCCGGAACTGGGAGACGACGAGGCGCTGACCTCGCTCCAGGAGCGGGTTAGCGGCCTGAAGGCGGAGCTGTGCTTCCAAGAGGGCGAGTTGCAGCGCCTCGTGCAGGAGAAGAAGGGGACCGCTGCCGACGATGCTGGGAACCCGTAAGGTCGAGTCCGTGGGAGTTAGACGGGTAGACGGCTGCGGCCGTCTACCCCGTTTTTGTTTCGCCGGTCAGCTCGCGGCGGTGCCGTAGTTTAGCTGATAGAGCCGCGCATAGATCCCGCCCTGGCGCATGAGCTGGTCGTGGCGTCCGCGCTCGCGGATCTCGCCATGGTGGACCACGAGGATGTGATCGGCATTGCGGATCGTCGACAGGCGGTGGGCGATCACGATTGAGGTGCGCTCCTTCATCAGCCGCGCCACCGCATCCTGAATCAGTTGCTCGGTTTCGGTGTCGATGCTCGACGTGGCCTCGTCCAGGACCAGGATTTCCGGATCGAAGGCCAGCGCTCGGGCGAACGACAGTAGCTGGCGTTCGCCGGTTGAGAGGGTCGCACCCCGCTCGGCGACCGGGTGGTCGTAGCGGCCGACGAGCCGACCTATGAAGCGATCGGCGTTGACATATTCCGCCGCGCTCTCGATCCGGCAGCGGTCGATCTGGTCGCTGCCAAGCCCGATGTTGGCGGCGACGGAGCCCGAGAACAGGAAGACGTCCTGCTGCACGATGCTGATCCGCCGGCGCAGCTCGGCCACGTTCCAGTCCCGCACGTCGCGCCCGTCCACCAGCACCATCCCCTCCTGCACGTCGTAGAAACGGCAGAGCAGGTTGACGATGGTTGTCTTGCCGGATCCGGTGGCGCCGACGATGGCCAGGCTCTGACCTGCCTCGACGTGAAACGAGACGTCCCTGAGGACGTAGTCGGGGGCGTCGGGATCGTACCTGAAGCTGACGTTGCGGAACTCGATCGTGCCGCCTGCCGCCGGTGCAGCCAATCCGGGCCTGCCGCCGGTCGGTTCGGGCTCGGCGTCGAGCAGCTCGAAGATGCGCTCCGAGGAGGCCATGGCGCTCTGCAGTAGGGCGTAGCGGTCGTTGATGTCCATTATGGGTCGGAAGAACCGGGGTACGTACTGCAGGAAGGCGATGAGGACGCCGATCTCGATGCTGCCATCCAGCACCGCCCCGGCGCCGTACCAGATCACGGCGACGATGCCGACCGTGCCGATCAGCTCCGTCAGTGGGAAGAAGATGGCGTAGTAGTTGATCTCCTGGTCCTGGGCGCGGCGATAAGGCAGGTGCTCCCGGTCGAAGTGGGCCAGGTTGCGGCGCTCGCGCCCGAAGAGCTGCACTACCTCCATGCCGGTGATGTTCTCCTGCAGGTAGGCGTTGAGCCGGGCGCGGCGGAGCACGAATTCGCGGTAGGCGCGCATGGCCAGCCCCTGCAGCCAGAAGGTTACCACGAAGAGCACGGGCACGACGGCGCATCCGACGAGCGTTAGCTCGGCGTCCATGCGCAGCATGTAGCAGATGATGGCCACCAGCGTGAACAGGTCCATGAACACGGAGACGACGCCTTCGGTGAAGAAGTCGTTGAGAGCCTCGACGTCGTTCGTGGTCCGAGTCATCAGGCGCCCCACCCGGGTTCGGTCGAAGAACCGCATTGGCAGGCTCTGCAGGTGGGCGAAGATCTGCCGGCGCATGTCCAGCATCACGTGCTGGCCGGTGACTTCGGTGATGTAGGTCTGGAGGTAGGAGGCGACGTACTGGACGCCGATTGCGGCGAAGAACAGGAGCAGGATCCACTTCAGACCCTCCAGATCCCCGACCAGGATGTGGTCGTCGACGGCGATCTGGGTGAGCAGCGGGCCAACCTGGTTGGCGGCGGCCGAGATGACCATCATGACGAGGGCCGCGGCGATGCGGGCTTTGTAGGGTATCAGGTAGCCGAGCAGCCGTCGGGTTAGCGCCAGGCTGAACGGACGTTCCTGAATCTCCTCTTCCTGGTCGATCTCCTGCTGGCTCACAGGCTTTCCAGCTCCTCCGCCAGCTGCTGGCGCCGGTAGAGCTCGGCGTAGAATCCGCCGTGGCGCAACAGCGCGTCGTGATCGCCCTGCTCGGTGATCCGCCCGTCGTCCAGGACGACGATGTGATCGGCGTCCCTGAGACTGGAGATGCGATGGGCGATAATGATGGTTGTGCGTCCCACCATGATCTGGCGCAGATGCCCGAGAATCGCCTCCTCGGTGTGCGTGTCGACGGCCGAGAGGGCGTCGTCGAGAATCAGGATGCGCGGCTTGCGGATCACCGCGCGCGCCAGTGTGACCCGCTGTTTCTGGCCGCCGGAGAGGGTGACTCCGCGCTCGCCGATGACGGTGTCGTAGCCCGCCCCGAAGTCGAGCGCGTCAGCGCTGATCTGGGCCTGCTCGCCGGCGGTGGCGAGCTCCGCGGGATCCATCTGCTCGACGCCGTAGCCGATGTTTGCCGCGATGGTGTCGGAGAACAGGAAGGGGGTCTGCGAGACGTAGCCGATCGCCTGGCGCAGGGCATCGAGCGGCCAGCTTGCCACCGGCCGGTCGTCGATCAGGACCTCGCCGGAGCTGGCCTCGATCAGCCGGGGTATCAGCCGCGCCAGGGTCGTCTTCCCGGAACCGACCCGGCCGATGATGCCGACCGTTGACCCCGCCGGGATCTCGAGATCGATTCCGTCCAGCACGGTCTCATCCCCGTAGGCGAAGCGCAGATTCCGCAGAGAGATTCGGCCGACGACCTCCTCGTCGCCGCCGCCGCCGCCGCCGTCGGCGATCTCAGGCACCACGTCGACCACTTCGTTGATCCGCCGCATCGCAACCAGGGCCCGCTGCGTCCGGTCGATCATCCACCCGGCGAACGAGAAGGGCCGGATGAGCATTGTGAGGTAGGCGTTGAAGGCCACGAAGGCGCCCAGCTCCATGTCGCCGTCCATCACCGCCCGGCCGCCGAACCACAACGTCAGACCCAGCCCGACGGAAGCCATCAGGAAGAAGATCGGGTAGTAGACGGCCCTGGTCCGGATGAGGGTCTGGTTGCGCTCCAGATAGGTGCGGTTGAGGGTGGCGAACTCGTCGATCTGCGGCGGCCCCTGGACGTAGGCCTTGACCACCCTGATGCCCGACAGATTCTCCTGGACGAAGTTGCTCATCTGCCCGAAGAACTCCTGAATCCCCTTGAAGCGGCTGTGCACCTGCGGGGCCATCCGCGCGACGCAGAACCCCAGAACCGGCAGCGGGGCCAGGACGATGAGCGTGAGCTGCCAGTTGAGGGTGCACATGAAGATGAGGCTGAAGAGGAAGGAAAGTCCCGAGTCAACGAGGGAGCGCAGGCAGTAGGTGAAGAAGACGTGCACCGAGATCAGGTCGTTCGTCGCCCGCGCCATCAGATCGCCGGTGTGGTGCTTCTGGAAATAGGAGAGCGGCAGCTTCAGGAGGTGGGCGAAATAGTGGCCGCGGATGTCGTATTCGATCCGGTTGGACGTGAAACCCAGAAAACGCCGCATCAAAAAGCGACCGCTGGCGACGACGACGGCGAGCAGGAGGATGTGCAGGGCGTAGCGGTCGATGTTCGCGCCGGGATCGACGGCTACGGTGACCGTAGCGGCGTCGGCGGCTCCGACGATGTCATTGACGACTTTCTCGATGCGCAGCGGTATCAGGGCGGCGCAGGCCTGCGCGACGACCAGTGCCAGCAGACCGGCCAGGAGGGCTTTGCGGTAGGGGCGAACGAAGGCGGTGAACGGACCGTACATCCCCTGTCAGTCCGCCTTCAGGTCTGGGAATCCTGCCACGAGTCTGGTTGCGATGCGCCGAATGGCGGCGGCCCGGTGGCTGATCCGATTCTTGACTTCTGGTGGCAGCTCCGCCATGGTCCGCTGCAGCGCGGAGAAGTAGAAAATGGGATCGTAGCCGAAGCCGTTGTCGCCCCGGGGCTCGGTGCTAATGCGGCCGGGACATACGCCTTCGGCTGCGATCACCCGGCCGTCCCCTCCGACGGCGGTCACGCAGCAGCGAAAGCGCGCCTGGCGCCGCGCCGGCGGCACCCCGGTCAGCTGCTCCAGGGCCAGCCTGCAGCGGTCGCGATCGTTCAGGCCCGGACCGCCGAAGCGTGCCGAGTGAATGCCGGGGGCGCCATCTAGGGCGTCTATCTCCAGGCCGGAGTCGTCGGCCAGGGCGACCAGGCCGCTGGCGCGCGCGAACGCGGCAGCCTTGAGGAAGGCGTTCTCGAAAAAGCTGCGCCCGTCCTCCTCCACCTCCAGCTCGAGGCCGACGTCGGCGGGCGACGCGGTCCGAATTCCGGGAATCAGAGCGCGGATTTCCGCCAGCTTGCCCTGGTTATTCGAGGCTAGGAGAAACATTCCGCCCCTACTGCCGCTGCGACCGATCCAGCTCTTCGATCTTGCTCCGGCAGTAGTCCTTGAGCCGGCTGTCCACCATCGCCTTGGTGTACCAGGATTTCGCCTCCCTCACCATGACTTGCTTGGCACAGATGTCGCCGAGCAGCATCTGCGCCGCGTGGTAGTCCCGCTTGCTGCTCACCGCCCGCTTCCCGGCGTCGTAGGCGTGCTGGTAGTCGGCCTTGCCGTAGTAAGCCTCGGCGAGCAGGTAATGGGCCTCGGCGTTCTTGCCGTCCAGGTCTGTGGCCTTGCGCAATGGCTCGATAGACAGGTTGTGGCGTCCGAGCCGGTTCAGCGCCATGCCGAGATAGACATAGCCGTTGGCGTAATTCGGATCCAGCTCGAGCGCTCCCCGAAGGACCTTTACTGCTGCCTCGAAGTCCTCGGAGGCCAGGTGGACCTGTGCCAGGCCGCCGTAGGCCTCCATGAGGCCGGCGTCGGCGCCGATGGCTTGTCCGTAAAGGGTGGCCGCCTCGCCGTAGTTGCCAATCCGGCGACGCAGATCGCCCAGGGACTTGTAGGCCTTGGCGTAGCCTGGGTCCACCTCGACAGCGCGTCGAAAGGCGCCGGCTGCGGCTTCCCCGTCGCGCAGGAGGCTGTGGCTGAGTCCCATGACGTACAGCGCCTTGGCGTTGGCGTCATCGTGGGAGAGGGAACGCTGGAAGTGGTCGATCGCCTCGACCAGCTTGCGCTCCTTGTAGAGCTGCAGGGCCTGTCGGTGGTAGAGCTTGGCCAGTTGCCCGGACATGCGGGGCAGCTCCATTCCGTGGCGACCGGCCGCCTCCAGGCTGCGGATCGCCACGGCGTGCTGATTCAGCACGGTGTAGGCCTTGCCGAGCGCATAGTGGGCGTTCATATAGGTCGAGTCGGCGGCGATGGCCATCTCCAGCTCGATGGCGGCGTTGCGGTAATCCCCAGCCTTAAGCAGGTCGTAGCCGCTGCGGTAGTGGGTGATCGCGGGGGCCTCATCGGCCGCCAGAGTCGCGGTGGCGACCGCACCGCCGGCCAGAAAGGCGATTGCGAAGATCGGGGCCAAAAATCGTCTCCTTCGAGCAGCGCAACGGGTACGTCTGGGCCATTGGACCCATGGTATGAGATTGGGCGGATATGGGCAAACAGCAGGCCCAACAGAGAAGCCCCCGGCCTCTCGGTCGGGGGCTTCGAACGGCGGCAAGGGCAAGGGGGCTACAGCATGCCGACGATCTCGGCCTCTTCGGGAAAGCGCCCCTCTGCCAGCTTGGAGAACACCAGCTCGCCGTCGATCCTGACCTCGAATCGACCTCCGTCGGAGGGGATGATGACGAACTCGGAGATCTCCAGCTTGTGTTCCTTCAGTACTGTCTCCGCCAAACTGGCGGCCGTGGTGATGTAGCCTCAACTGGTGCAGTATTCGAGGCTGACTCGCTTTGCCATGACCGGCTCCTTCTCTTTGGGCTGTCGATTAACGAGGCGAACGTACTCGACGGCAGGACGCATGTCAAAGCCCTTCCGCGCTGCCTCGTCCCCGCCTCGTGGACGCGATTGGCAACAGACCTTATCTTCGAAATCGCAGTCCTCCGCGGGCGTTGGGCCACCCTCTGCGGCGGCTTCGCGCCCCCGAAATGCGACCCGAGCAACCGTGAATCGATGGATTCTGGCCGTCCTCCTCAGTGGTGTCGCGTTGGCGTCAGAGGGGTGTGGACGGCCGTCGCCCGAACCCCTGTTCACGCAGCTTCGCAGCACCGATCCCGACGAGCGCCTCAAGGCCGCCAACGCCCTGCTACTCTACGACAGCGAGGTGGTGCCTCGGCTCATTGAGGAGTACGGCTCGGGCTTCATCCGCGTGCGCTTCGAGGTCGTCAAGTTGCTGGGCCGCATCAGGGATCCGCAAGCGGTGCCGGTGCTCATCGAGGCCCTGGGGGACAAGTCCTCGAACGTGGCTCAGGCCGCGGCATGGAGCCTGGGGCAGCTGCGCGCCCCCGCAGCACTGGGGCCTTTGCTGACCTACACCCACGACGGCTCGAAGGGGATGCGGGGTCAGGTCTTTCGTTCGCTTGGCACCTGCCACTCCTTCGCTGTGGCTCCGGTCCTGAGCGACTCGGCGCACCAGGAGATCCTGCGTGCCCTGAAGGATGAGGACGAGGAGGTCAGGATGAAGGCCATGCTGGGCATCCACGAGTTTGGCTACCTCGGCGCGGTCGACGAAGTGATCCGCATGTCGCGGGATGCCTCGGCCAAGGTACGCCACGTCGCCGTGCAGGGGCTGGGCCACATTGCCGCCGGCAGCGCGCCTGAGGCGGCCGCTATCACCCCTCGCCTGCGGGCGAGCATCGTCGAAGCGCTGATCGCCGCCCTCGACGAGACCGGCTACCAGAGCATTCGCACCAAGGCGGTCAAGGCGCTGGAATCGATTGGCGACCCGGCGGCGCTGCCCCATCTTCGGCGTCTCCACGAGAGCGGCAGCGCCGAAGATCGCCGCGAGGCGCTGCGTGTCATCGAGAAGCTGACCGCATTGGCCGAGGCAACGGCCGGCTGAGTCTGTCACAGCGTATTTGACATTGTCATCGGCGCGCGGTTTGATCGACAGCACCGATCCCAACCGGCGCCGATGCCGCTGACGGCCTGGCCGTCGCCGTCACAGCAGGAGAATTGATGAACGACCTCAGAATGGCCCTGCCGTCCGGCAGCCTCCGCGACGCCACTTTCGACCTGTTCGCCCGAGCTGGCTACAGGATCCAGCTGGCGTCGCGCTCCTATGTTCCCGAGATCGACGACCCGGAGCTCTCGGGCATGATGTTCCGCGCCCAGGAGATCGCCCAGTACGTCGAGCGGGATGTGGTCGACATCGGCCTGACCGGCAAGGACTGGATCCTCGAGAACGACGCCGACGTGGTGGAGGTCGGCGAGCTGGTCTACAGCAAGGCCTCCTCGCGACCGGTGCGGTGGGTGATCGCCGTCCCGGAAGCGTCCGAGATCCAGTCTGTCCAGGATCTGGAAGGCAAGCGCATCGCCAGCGAGCTGGTCAACGCCACCCGCCGTTTTCTGACCGAGCGCGGGGTGAGCGCCGAGGTGGAATTCTCCTGGGGCACGACCGAGGCCAAGCCCGGCATCCCCGGGCTCGTCGATGCCATCGTCGACGTCACCGAGACCGGTTCGTCGCTGCGGGCCAACCGCCTTCGCATCGTCGACACCGTCTGCGAGTCGACGACCCGCGTCATCGCGAGCAAGGGGGCCTGGGAGGATCCGTGGAAGCGGGAGAAAGCCGAGAACCTGGTCATGCTGCTCAAGGGGGCGCTAGAAGCCGAGCCGAAGGTCGGGCGCAAGATGAACGTCGCTCGCGCCAACCTGGACGCGGTGATCGCCAAGCTGCCGGCGCTGCACACGCCCACCGTTTCCAATCAGCTCGACGAAGCCTGGGTCGCCATTGAGATCATCACCGACGAGCGCATCGTGCGCGAGCTGATTCCCCAGCTCAAGAGGGTAGGCGCCGAGGGCATCATCGAGTACCCCCTCAACAAGGTCATCTACTAAGGGGTCGCGGCTGGACATGATAGAAATCGTCTCCCACCCCAGCGACCCGCCGCCGGCCAGGCTGACAGCCATCCTGGGCCGCCGCGCCGGCGTATCCGCCGACGTCGAGGAGGCCGTGCGCGGCATCCTGCGGGCGGTCTGCGACGGCGGCGACGGGGCGGTGGTGGACTGCACCGCCCGTTTCGATGGCGTCACGATGGCGACAGAACAGTTGCGCGTGCCAGTGGAGGCCATCCGCCGCGCCCGCGAGGGGATGGCGGCCGACCTGGCCGAAGCGGTGGCCGCCGCGGCCGCCAACATCCGGTCGTTCCACGAGCGCCAGCGGCAGAATTCCTGGTTCGTCGAGGATGGCGACGGGGTGATCCTCGGCAAGCGCCGGCAGCCGCTGCGCCGTGTCGGCATCTGCGTTCCGGGCGGGAATGCCCCGCTGCTTTCGAGCCTGCTGATGACGGCCATACCGGCGCAGGTGGCCGGTGTTCGGGAGCTCTGCGTCGTCTCGCCTCCCGGCCCGGACGGCCTTCCCCATCCCGACATTCTCGCCACCGCCGGCCAGCTCGGGCTCGAGGAGTTCTACGCCATGGGCGGGGCCCAGGCAGTGGGGGCGATGGCCTACGGCACCGAATCGGTAGCGCCGGTCGACAAGATCGTCGGACCGGGCGGCCCCTACACGGTAGCCGCCAAGAAGCAGGTGTACGGCCTGGTCGGCGTGGAGATGATTCCCGGTCCGTCAGAGATCGTCGTGCTGGCCGACGCTGGAGCCGATCCGCGTTTCGTGGCCGCCGACCTGCTGTCCCAGGCCGAGCACGGCAGTGGCTTCGAAGCGTCGGTCTGCGTCACGCCCAGCGCCGAGCTGGCGGCGGCGGTAGCGGCCGAAGTCGCCCGCCAGGTCCCCCGGCTGCCACTGGCCGAGACCATCGCCCGGGCGCTCCAGAACTACGGCGCCATCGTCGTCGTGCCGGATCTCGCGGCCGGCGTCGAGCTGGTCAACGAGATGGCGCCCGAACACCTCGAGCTGCTGGTCTCCGACCCGTGGGCGACGATGCAGCGGATCGAGAACGCGGGCGCCATTTTCCTGGGGCCGGCGTCAGCCGAGTCGGTGGGCGACTACTTCGCCGGCACCAACCACGTTCTTCCCACCAGCGGCGCGGCCCGTTTCGCCTCGTCGCTGGGACTGGACGACTTCGTCAAGACCACCACCATCGTCGCCTACACGCCCGAGCGCTTGGCCCAAGTCGGCGGCAAGATCATCCGCATGGCGGAGGCGGAGGGGCTGCAGGCGCATGCCGAGGCCGTTCGCGTGCGACTACTGGATGGAGGCACGACCGATGACTGAGCAAGGGGGCCGGTTCGCGCGCATCGAGCGGCGGACCGCCGAAACCGAGATCGCAATTGAGCTGGGACTGGACGGCAGCGGCAGCGCCGATGTGTCCACTGGCGTCGGCTTCTTCGACCACATGCTCACCGCCTTCGCCCGCCACGGCCTGTTCGACCTGAGCGTGAGCTGCAAGGGCGACCTGGAGGTCGACGCCCACCATACGGTCGAGGATGTGGGCATCTGCCTCGGCCAGGCGCTCGACGCAGCCCTCGGTGACAAAAAGTCGCTGTGCCGCTTCGGGCACAGCTACGTGCCGATGGACGATGCCCTGGCGCGGGTTGTTGTCGATCTGTCCGGACGCGCCTTCCTGCAATACCAGGCCGGCTTCGGCGAGGCCGGGGTAGGGGAGCTGCCCGTGGGGCTAGTGCGCGAGTTCATGCGTGCGCTGGCGGCTCAGGGGCAGCTGAACCTCCACGTCGACCTGCTGCGCGGCACCGACGCCCACCACGGCATCGAGGCGATCTTCAAGGCCCTCGGCCGGGCCCTGGACCAGGCTACCGGCCTCGATGCCCGCGTCGACGGAATCCCCTCCACCAAAGGCAGCCTTTGAGGCGGCGCCGACGGACCGCGGCCGTCGCTCCTGCCTCGGCCGCGGTGCCGGACCGGCGCTTCCACCGCCCGGCATGCGAATCTGTCACCTGAGCTACGACGACATCGGCAACCCCTGGCTCGGCGGGGGCGGGGCCCTGCGCGCCCGGGAGATCTACCGCAGACTGGCGGCGCGCCACGAGATCACCGTGGTGTGTGGTGGTTATCCCGGTGCGGCCGCCGAGGAGGAGGTGGATGGCATTCGGTTCCTCCGCACGGGCTCGGCGCGCTCCTACGCCGGCAGCAGGCTCGCCTACTGCCGCACCGCTCCCGGCCGGCTCCGGGAGCTCTCCTGGGACGTGTGGGTGAACGAGTTCTCGGCCTTCGCGCCGCTCAGGACGCCGGCCTATCTGCGCCGGCGCGGCATCCTGTTCTTCTACCACTTCGTCGGCGCTCATGCTCTGGCCAAACATCCGCTCGTCGGCGGGGTCTCCTGGGCCGCGGAGCGTTGGGCCCTGCGAGCGTACTCCAACATCGTCACGATCTCGCCGAGCATGCAGGAGCAGGTGCGGTCGCGGTTGCGGTCGCGGCTCTGGCCGCGGCGCCTGCCGTCGACCATCGACTGCGTGTACAGCGGTGTCGACCCAAGCTGCTTCGAGCTGATGCCCTCGGAGGGCGATTACCTGCTCTACTTCGGCCGCGTGGACGTCCATACAAAGGGACTGGACACCCTGGTGGCCGCCTTCGCCTCGCTGGCTCCCCGGCACCCGGGACTGCGGCTGCGGTTGGCCGGGCGCGGGAGGCAGCAGGAGATCGCGCACCTGGAGCGGCTGGTCGAAGCCAGTGGAGCCGCCGGCCGGATCGAGCTGGTCGGCGCGGTCGACGAGAGGACCAAGGGGGCACTGCTCGCGGGTGCCCTGTTCGTCTGCGCCCCTTCCCGTTATGAGGGGTGGTGCATCGCGGCGGTGGAGGCCTCGGCTGCCGGCAAAGCCGTGCTCGGAACGGAGATCGACGGACTGCGCGATGCGGTGCGGGCGGGGGAGACCGGCCTGCTGGTGCCGCCGGGCGACCCGGAGGCGCTGGCCGCCGGCATGACCCAGCTGCTGGCCAACGCCGACCGGCGCCAGCGGCTCGGCGAGGCCGGCCGGGCATGGGCCCGTCGCTTCGACTGGGACCGCATTGCCGGCGAGCAGGAGGCGGTGTTCGAGCGCGTCGCCGCGGCCAATGCCACCCTCAGCTGAGGCGGCTCCGTAGCCCGGGCGGAATCAGAAACTATCTTCACCCTTGCGCAGGACCGCGACGAGGGTGCGGAACTCGGCCACCAGGGATTCCCGCTCGAGGGCGAGCAGCACGGCGGCGTACCCCAGGCCGAAGCAGGCGACGCCGGCTATCACCGCCGGCAGGTCCGGCAGGGGGGCGATTACCGCCTCGGCTGCCAGGCGCAGGCCGAAGCCGGCCACGCCAGCCAGCAGGGGAGGCGCCAGCGTCCGCGCCCACGGGACGTCCACGAAGCGCGCGGCGCGGCCGAAAGCCAGCGCGATGCCAATGAGGGCTACCGCGTTCATGCCGATGGCGACGCCCTCGAGGCCGTGGCTCCGGGCCAGCAGCGGCGTGGCCACGAGCAGGAGGACGGTCTGGACGAGGGCGAATCCCACCATGCCGCGGGCGTCGCCGATGCCGCGCAAGAGGGCGTGAACCGTCTCCAAAAGGGGTCGGCAGATCGAATAGATCACCAGCAGGCGCAGGATGCCGACGATCGAAGACCAGGAGTCGTCGAACAGGAGCAAGGTGAGCCGCGGGATCTCGATGGCCAGCACCAGGCTCAGCGGTACCGCTGAACGGGCAACCAGTCGCACTGCCCGACGAAAGGCTCCGGAGAGCCGTTCGTGGTCCGACTGATACCGCGCGAACACCGTATTCATTACGCCGGTGATGACGTTGGTGACGGCTCCCGTGGGCAGGTGTGCCAGGGTGTGGGCGCGCTCGTAGAAGCCCAGGGCTCGGGCACTGAGCAGGGCTCCGACGATCAGCCGGTCGGCGTTCAGCAGCAGGCTCTGCAGCGCCGCGCCGATCCAGATCCAATAGCCGTAGGCCATCAGCTCGCGGGCGCCGGCGGGGTCGAAGTCCCGGAGCCGCAATGGCCATGGCGGCCGCCGCCGCCATATCTGGACCACGTAGAGGGCCACGTAGCCGACGCCGAAGATGGTGTGGCTGAAGACGTAGGCCCAGTAGCCGGCGCCGCGATAGGCCAGGATGATTCCTCCGGCTGCGGCCAGGACCAAAGAGATCGCGTGAATGTGCGCCAGCGAGGTGAATTCCAGATCGCGGCGCAGCTGGGTCTCGGCCGTCTGCGCTGCTGTTCGGAGCATATCGAAGAGGGCGAAAACGGAAAGAGATGCAGCCACGGACTGTCCCATCTCCGGATCGGGCAGGACGTAGAAATAGGCCAGCAGGCCCGCCACGATTGTGCCGGCGGTGCCCAGGGCCGTGTTCAGGACGAAATGGGTTGGAGCAAGCTGATCGACCTGCCCGTAATGCCGGATCAGAGCCAGGTGGAGGCCGAGATTGCGGGCCCCGACGACGATCCCGAGGATGGCGGCAGCCATAGCAACGTGGCCGAAGTCCTCCGGGTTCAGCTCGCGCATCAGCACGACGACGGCCACCCAGTTGACCAGGCGACCCACGAAAGTGCTGCCCAGGGTGTGCGCGGCGCCCCTGGCTATTCGTCCGAAAGCGGAATCCTCTTTCTCGTCGAAACCGGGCACCGGGAAGCGTCGTCTTTAAGGGGTAGCTGGGGGCCGGCAGGCTGTCCGATGCGGGATGGACGACCTCGCGCGGAAACCGCGGCGGGGGGTCTTTGAACGATACGCTGGGGGGGCAGATTGGTCAATGAAAAGAGGCTTCAGGTGCTCGGTTAATTTCTTGACATCAACGCAGTATTTGCTGTATTGTCACAGGTTTGTGGTGTCTGGCAGGATCTATTCCAACATTGGTGTTACGATTGAGAATTTCGAGGCGTAACCGGCAAAGCCGACGTGGACCTCGGCCTGATCGCCCACTACGACCCTGCGACCGGCCGGTCGACCGGGTTCGCCATGCCGGCGGTCTCGAGCAGGCCAGTTCAGCTGGGGGGTGCTGATGTTGCCGGTGAGGTTGTTTTCACGTTTACCGCTACGTCGCAGCAGTCAGTGTTCGCGCCCGCACGGGCCGCCCAGGCGGGAAGCTCGTGCTGCTGAAATGAGTGCAGCGCGTCAGGGGTTGCAATCCAGGACGGGGCAGCGACGAGGTCTGGGCTTGAAGGCAGGCCGATCCGTCCGGGCCTTCTCCTTACTGGCGCTGGCGGCACTGGCTCAGTGCGCCCCCGACTCCGAGATCCTGGGTAAGGATGGGGCTGTCATGCTCTTGATTCCCGCCGGCCAGTTCACGCGCGGCGGCAAGCCGGAGGAAGTAGCGGATCACCCCAGGAGTAAGGGCTTCAACTTCCTGGCCGAGCAGCCGCTGCACGAGGTCAGGCTGGCGGCCTACTACATCGACAAGTACGAAGTGACCAACGAGCAGTACTGGCGGTTTCTCGACTACCTCGAGGCGACCGGAGACACGACTTTGGATCACCCCGATCAACCTCCCGCCTACTCACACGAGCAGCGCGACGTGGGCGGCGGCAAGATCGGGGCCGCACTCCGCGGGAAGCGGCAGCCGGCCGTTGGCCTCAGCTGGTTCGACGCCTATGCCTACTGCAGTTGGGCCGACAAGAGGCTGCCCTCCGCAGCAGAATGGGAGTACGCGGCGCGCGGGTCCAATTACCGCACTTATCCTTGGGGCGACGAGGGCCCTGACGCCGCCGGCATCTGGCGTGCCAATTTCGCCCCCGAGGTTGGCAGGGCGGAAGACGGCTACGAGGTGACCGCCCCGATCGGCTCGTATCCCGATGGCAACAGTCCCTTCGGTGTCGCCGACATGTCGGGCAATGCTGAGGAGTGGGTTTACGATTGGATGCAGCCACGTAGCTACCTCTCGCTGCCGGAGATCGTCGATAATCCGATCGGGCCTGCCGAGGGAATTAACCGGACCATAAAAGGGGGTTCGTACTCTTCGCGCTCTCATTATATACGCATCGGCACCAGGCTCTATGGGCCGCCCTTTGTCAAGACGCGACTGCAGGGTTTTCGCTGCGCCCGGGATAGTTGAGCAATTTAGTGCTTGAGATGCCACTGGGAGGCCTTATATTTTCAACGACGGCTCAGGGTGGGCGTCGAAGCGGGATTATCTGCCCTTTCTGTGACCGCAATCACAACCGGGCAGACCCGTGAGAAATATTTTTGGGACAGGGGTGGATGGGCCTACTGCCGGCCAAAGGGCTGGGGCAGCGAAAGTCGGCGAATGGAAACAGGTCTGGATTTAGTGCATTAACAAAGTGCTTGACACTACCTAGCGATTTTAATATCATTATTCTCCGCTGTACCCCGGATGCCGAGGATAAGTGTATTTTTTGCATTGCCATTAGGCTGAAAAGACTGTTAAAGACGGAAAATTGTCATATAGCGACCGTAGCTTGGAAAGGAGGGCCTAGTCCAGCTTAGGGCTTTTTCTTAGTTCGAAGGACAAGGGTTAGAAATCAACCTTTACGTTTCCAAGCATTCAAGGTCGTTGCAAGTAATCAAGTTCGGGGAGTGGGTTCCCTGAGGAGGATGATGAGAATGGAAAAAGGAAAACGCGTAACAAGCTTGCTCGTGCTGAGCTTACTGCTGCCGTTGGGGATCTGGAC
>CAYWBJ010000149.1:0-4394 GCA_964456165.1 uncultured Gemmatimonadaceae bacterium
CGGTCTGGTCCTGATCGGCGGCAGCTATGCGGCCGGCCTGTTGAGCAAAAGCGTCGCGATCGTGCTGCCCGCGATCCTCCTGGCTCACGAGCTCATTGTTGCGCGCCGACGGCCATCGGACGGGCGGTTCTACGGTATTCTGGCCGCCCTGGCGTTTGGCTACCTGGCGGTGGTGGGCCGCTTTCTCCACAAGGCGGTGGCCAGCGAGCCGGTGCGATCCTACGCCGAGCAGCTGTTCAGCCAGGGCAAGGCGATGGTCTTCTACCTCAAGCTCCTGGCCTGGCCCGCGGGGCTCAACGTCGACCATCAGTTCCAGCTGTCGGACTCGGCCCTGAAACCCTTCGATCCAGCCGCGGCCGGGGCGCTGCTCTTCGGCCTCTCGCTGCTGTTCTTCTGCTGGTATCACCGCCGCCGCCATCCCTTGCCGGGCTTCTTCCTCGCCGTCGCCCTGCTGGCGCTGGCGCCGGCGTCGCTGGTCCCACTCAACGTGCTGGTGAATGAGCACCGCCTGTATCTCGCCAGCGCTGCCTTTGCCTGGCTGGTCGCCTATGTCGTCCTGCGTGTAGTGGCGGCCGGTCCCCGGTGGCGCCTGATCGGCATCGCGGTGATGGTGGTTGCGCTCCTGGGCCTGGCTGGCGGCACCGTCGCGCGGAATCGGGTCTGGGCCAGTCATCACGCTCTCTGGTCGGACGCCGCGGACAAGGCGCCACTCATGGCCCGGCCCCACTTCTACGTGGCCGAAGCCCTCGCCGAAAGGGGTGATGACGAGGGTGCGATTGCCGCGCTCGAGCGGGCTATCCGGAACGACCCCGGCTTCGCTGCCGCCCACGGTCGCCTCGGAGAGTTGCTCCTGGGGCGCGCCCCCGCACACCAGGCGGTCGATCACCTGAACCGCGCAGTGCGGCTGGAGCCCGACGATCCGGGGCTATGGCGGCTGCTGGGAGACAGCTACCGCCATCGGGCTCTCCAGGCTTTGCCGGGGGAGCGGGAGCAGGATTGGAACGACGGACTCATCGCCTACCGGCGAGCTCTGCAGCTACGGCCGGAAGAAGCCGGGCTCTACAACAACGTGGGCGTTATTCTCCAGGAACTCGGCCGGCCCAAGGAGGCCATGGCGTACCATCTGCGGGCTGCGACCCTCGAGCCACTCGACGCCCGCGCGCAGATCAACATTGGGGCTGCCCACTGGATGCTGGGGGCCGTCGATGAGGCGATCGCTGCCTTTGAGGATGCTGTGGAGATCGATCCGGCTAGCAGCATGGCCTGGCACAATCTGGCAACCCTCTACAGCCGCGCGGGGATGACCGGGAAGGCCCGGGCAGCGCTGCAGCGGGCTTCCGTCCCAGTGAAAGCCGACACCGGGCACGGAGAGGTGAGCGAAGTTGACTGAGCGACGGGACTGGTGGCGGCTCCTGCTGTTGATCTTCATCTGCGGCGGACTGTACGCCAACTCGCTTGGCGGCAGCTTTCACTACGACGATTTCCACTCGATCGTCGACAACCCGGGCATTCGCGAGTTGGCGGCAGTGGGCGACTTCTTCCGCGACACCACCTATTTCTCGGTCGATCGCGAGAAGCAGATGTACCGACCCTTGCTCCTGGTTACCTTCGCCGTCAACTATACGCTCGGGGGCTACGACGTCAGCGGTTACCACCTGGTGAACATCGCATTGCACGGGCTCTGCGCCGTCCTGGTCTGGGCCCTAGGGTTGCGGCTGCGGCTGGGGCAGGACCGGGCCTTTGTGTGCGCTCTGCTGTTCGCCGTCCACCCGATAGCGGCCGAGCCGGCAAACTACATCAGCAGCCGGTCGGAGCTGCTGATGGCCGCGTTCTTTCTGTTCGCCTGCCTGGCACACGTAACCCATGCCTGCTCGGGACGCCGCTGCTGGTACATCGCGGCGGTGGTTGGGGCCGCCCTGACCCTGCTCTCCAAGTCGGTGGGACTGGTCCTCATCGGCGTGGTGGTCACCTGCGACTGCCATCTGCTGGGATGGACCGCGGCGCGGCGGCGCTGGCTTGCCTATTTGCCCTACCTCGCCCTGAGCCTGGCTTATGTGCTCTTTTCGTGGTCCCTTGTCGATCGCGCCCTCAGCACGCGGTTGCGGTCGGTCCCTACCCAGTTCCTCACGCAGGTCGAGGCTCTGGTCTACTATATCAAGTTACTGGTGGTGCCCTGGGGGCTCAACGTGGAGCACCAGTTCTTCGAGGCTATCCCCGGGGGCGTAGCGCTGCTCAGCCTGCTGCTGCTGCTGTCGGTGGTTTTCCTGCTCTGGTGGGGACGGCGTGGGCGGCTGGCGGGCGGCGTCACTTTCGGCCTGGCCTGGTGCGGCTTGGTGCTGGTGCCGACGTTCGTAACGCCGCTCAACATGCTGGTCAACGAGCGCCGTCTATACCTGGCGGCTGTCGGGCTTATCTGGGCGCTGGTTCGTCTGGTCCCCGATCACCTGCTGCACCTGCGTCGGGGCAGGCTGCTGCTGCTGTTGCCGCTACTACTGGCCCTGCGGACCTGGGAGCGCACCCGGGTTCGGGCCAGCGAGTTGACGCTGTGGCGTGACGCGGTGGCCAAAGCTCCCGAGATGTACCGGGCCCAGACCAACCTGGGCAAGGCGCTGCACCTGGCTGGAGAGACCGACGCGGCGTTGGCCTGCTATCACCGGGCGCTGGCCATCGACGATCGTCACGGCGATGCGTACAACAACATCGCCACAATTCTGCACGCGGACAGCAAGCGACTGGCCGGCGCCGGGGAGAAGGCGGCCTCGGCCCGGCGCCTCGCTGAGGCGATCGGTTTCTACCACCAGGCGGTGGAGCGGTATCCCAACTACGAGGAGATTCACCAGAACCTCGCCGACGCCTATGCCCAGGCCGGAGATCTGGATCGGGCCATAGCCCACTACGAGCGTGCCCTCGACATCAACCGGCGCAACGGCGGCATCTGGAACAACTTCGGGCAGACCCTGTCCGCCGCCGGTCGGACAGACGAAGCGGAGGTGGCCTTCACGGAAGCGGCCCGCCTGCTTCCCGAACAGGCCGAGCCTTTCAACAACCTGGGCAACCTGTACCACGGGCGGGGCCTCTTCAAGCGTGCGGTGGAACAGTACGAACGGGCGCTGCAGCGGCAGTCGTCGACGCGGGAGAAGGTCCTCGAAAACCTGGCCGACACCTACCTGGAGATGGAGCGCCTCGAGGAGGCGCTCGATGCGGTAGAAGAGGCCCTGAGACTGGCGCAGAAAAGCCCGGTGTTGCACCTGCTACGGGGACGGATCGAGCGACGGGCGGACGACCTGCCGGCCGCAATAGCCTCTCTCGAGCGCGCCATCGAGCTCGACCGCGGCATGGCCCGGGCCTACGCTGAGCTTGGCGAGACCTATGCGCTGGCCGGCTCTCACGAACGTGCGGCAGCCGTTTTTCTTGCCGGGCACCGCGTCGACAGTGGCTACAGTCGCGTACTCTACGGTGCAGCTCTGAGCTTCGAAGCGCTAGACCAGGGAAGGGAGGCGCTGGCGGCATACCGGGCGTTCACGGAGAGCTGGCCCCATCGGGACAAGCGGCGCGACCACAGCCGGCGTCGCATGGAGGCGCTGGCGCCCCGATTCGGCGGCGAGGTGGATTAGTGGGCGCGGTCGACTGGAAACACGGGCTGCTGCTGTCCGCGGTAGTTGCCTGCGTCTACGGCAACTCGATGCAGGGGAGCTTCCACTACGATGATTTCCACTCCATCGTCGACAATCCCCACATTCGCGATCTGGGGAATACCGCCGCGTTCTTTGCCGACCTGACCTTGTTTTCGGCCGATCCCCAGAAGGCGATGTACCGCCCCCTGCTCCTGCTCACCTACACCGCCAACTTCTACCTGGGCGGTTACGGTGTATTCGGCTACCACGTGGTCAACACGTTGCTCCACCTGGCCTGCACCCTGCTCGTCTGGAGGCTGGCGACCACTTTCGGTTGCCGCCGCCGCGGCGCCGTGGGGGCTGCCCTCCTGTTCGCGGGCCACCCGATCTGCGGCGAACCGGTAAACTACATCAGCAGCCGCTCCGAACTGCTGGCGGGGGGCGGTGTAATCGGCGCTCTCTGGGCCTATCTACGCTGGCGTCTCGCCCCGGCGAGTTCGGCCAGGTGGCCGTACCTGGTGGCTGCCGTCCTGGCTTACGCGGTCGGTCTGCTCAGCAAGAGCGTGGCGATCGCCCTTCCCGCTTTTCTGGTCCTCTACGAGCTGCGCTCGGGTTGGCCGCCGAGGCGCTGGCTGCCTTACCAGGGCAGCTTCTGGCTGGTGCCCGCCGGCTACCTCGGCATTGTCCACGGCATGGTGTCCTAGGCGATGGTGGCTAGTCCGGGGCGGGGATTCGGGGGACAGCTGTTGACGCAGGCCAAGGCGCTGGGCTATTACGGGC
>CAYWBJ010000150.1:0-16121 GCA_964456165.1 uncultured Gemmatimonadaceae bacterium
CCCGGCGGGCATTCGAAGATGTCCCCATGCCAGTGGAAAGCAACGAAGCCGGCATCATCGCGGCGCGTCAAACCGCTCTGCGCGCCCGCCTCGGTGGGCTCGACCAGGTGCCAGCCGATCTCTTTGCCCCGTCCCGGACCCACCGTTGCTCCCAGCGCGGCCGCCAGCAGCTGGCTGCCCAGGCAGATACCGAGAACGGGTGTCTCGTTGCGCAGCGCCCGGTCTAGTAAGGCCAGCTCCTCCCGCAGGAACGGGTAGGTTGCGTCGTCGTAGACGCCCATCGGGCCGCCCATGACGATAATGCCGGCGTAGGCCGCCGGCTCATCCGGCACGGGATCGCCGGCGAATATCCGCCGGTACTCGTATTCGAGGCCGCTCCCGGCCAGGCTGGCCCCGATCGCACCCAGGTGCTCGCAGGCGGCGTGCTGGAGAACGACGATGTCACTCATCAGGTCCGCAGGCCACCGGGCATCCAGGCGCTCAAACCACCACTGGCTCGCGTTCGAGCGTGACCCCGAAACGGCACTCCACAGCCGCTGCGATCTCATCGGCAAGAAGCAGCATCCCCATGGTGGTTCCGCCACGGTTCACCAGCGCCAGAGCATGGTTCGCCGAGATGGCAACACCGTCGCGCTCGAGACCCTTCTGGTAACCGGCCGCCTCAACCAGCCAGGCGGCCGCGACCTTGTGTCCACCAGCGGCGGGAAAAACCCGTGCCGGCCCGTTACCGCCACTTTCCTTCCAGCGCCTCTCCAAGGCGGCGAGCGCCCGATCATCCAGCACCGGGTTCAGGAAGAAGGAACCCACCGAGCGACTGTTCGGATCGGCCGCATCGACGACCATCGACTTGCCCCTGCGCAGATCCACGACGCCGTCCCTCACCGCTTCCAGGCCGACTCGACCGGGCGCCAGCTCGACTCCCTCAAGGCGTTGCTCCAGCTCCCGGTAGGCCAAGCGTGGGACGCCTTCCCGCTGCAGCCGGAAGTCAACCCCGGTAACGACGAAACGGCCCCTGTCACTGCCCTTGAAGCGACTGTTGCGGTAGGCGAAGTCGCATTCCCCCGCCGCGAACGCCACCACTTCGAGTGACGTGCGATCGAGCGCATGTACGGTGGCGATCGTCTCGGCGACCTCCTGGCCGTAGGCGCCGACGTTCTGGATCGGGGTCGCGCCCACCAGGCCCGGGATTCCGGAGAGGCACTCGATGCCGCCCAGGCCGCGGGCGACACAGGCGGCTACCATCCCGTCCCAGTCTTCCCCCGCCGCCGCCCTCACCATCACCGTGCCATCCCGACCGGAGAACGACACGCCCAGCACGCCGATGTTGACCACCAGGCCGTCGAATCCGGCATCGGCAAAAAGAACATTGCTGCCCCCGCCCAGCACCTGCACCCCCACGCCGCGCCGACGCCCCCAGTCCAGACAAAAGCGCAACTGGTCGACGCTGCGCGCAATGGCCCAGTAGCGGGCTGGCCCCCCCAGCTTCGTGGTCGTCGCCGGGGCTAGGGGCACATTTTCCTGGATCTGGCATTCCTGCATGGACAACGCGGCGTCGGCCATAATATCGCCGTCGGGCAATCTCTCGGCAGGGGTAAGTATACGGCGACGGGTGGAGACAGTCACGGAAGCGCGCGGCGGGCTATGTCGGGCTCATACCAGCCGCTATATTAGGCAGCAGTGCCCCCGTCCGCCGCCGTCCAGGCCATCCGGTCTCCATGAGCCGAATCATCTATCTCGCCAGTCCCTACGGCTTCTCCCGCCAGCACAAACAGGTGTTGCTGCCGGTGTTCGTAACCGCTCTGGAGGCACTGGGAGCCGAGGTCTGGGAGCCTTTCGCCCGCAACAACCAGGGCGACTTTTCTCAGCCCGGCTGGGCTTACCAGATCGGGCGCAAGGACCTGGAGGATGTGGTCGCCAGCGACGCGATCTTCGCGATCGTCAACGGCACGCCGCCCGACGAGGGCGTCATGGTCGAGCTCGGAGCCGCCATCGCCCTGGGAAGGAAGATTTTCCTGTTCCGCGACGACTTCCGGCGTTGCACCGACAGCGAGCGGTACCCCCTCAACCTGATGCTGTTCACCGGTCTGCCCGAGGAGGGCTGGGAGGACTACTACTACACCTCGCTGGAAGAGCTCGCCAACCCGGACAAGGCACTAGCCCGCTGGCTGGCCGCACCCGACGAAGGCTGATGCGGACGTTCATTCCCGAGCAGCTGCTGCGCGAATCCGGCGTTGCTGTGGCCGAGTCGGTGCTGCGCACCTGCGTGCACTGCGGCTTCTGCAACGCAACCTGCCCGACCTATCAACTCAGCGGCAACGAGCTGGAGGGCCCCCGCGGTCGCATCTACCTGATCAAGAGCGTTCTCGAGGGGGAGGTCGAGGTCACGGCGAAGACCGTGGCCCACATCGACAGCTGTCTTGGGTGCCTGGCCTGCGAGACGACCTGCCCCAGCGGGGTGACGTACTCCCACCTGCTGGAGGAAGCTCGACCGCGTTTGGACGAGGCTTTCAGGCGCCCGCCCATGCAGCGGCTGACCCGGTGGCTCCTCACGCACCTGCTGCCCCATCCACGCCGGTTCCGGGTCGGCATGGCGCTGGCGTCGGTGGGCCGGGCACTGCCCTTCCTGGTCCCGGCGAGTCAGCGACACCTGCTGGCGCTGGCACCTGGCCGCCTGCCGCCACCGGCCACCGTCGCCCGCCCCGGCAGGCTGCCGGCGCAGGGGAAGAGGCGGGCCCGCGTGCTGCTACTCACCGGCTGCGTGCAGCAGGTGCTGGCCCCCCGTATCAACGACGCCACTGCCCGCCTGCTCTCCCGGCGCGGCGTCGAGGTCGTAATTCCCCCGGACGCCGGCTGCTGCGGCGCCCTTACCTATCACATGGGCGAGCGTCGGCGCAGCCTGGCCCTGATGCGCCGCACAATCCAGGTCTGGCACCGCGAGATTGAGAAGGGCAACCTGGATGCCATCGTCCTCAACGCCTCGGGCTGCGCCACCGCAGTGCGCGAGTACGCACACATCTTCCGCGACGACCCCGACATGGCGGTCATGGCGGGTGCAGTCACATCACTCGTACGAGACGTTTCCGAGGTCCTGGACGAGGTCGGACTCGGCGACGTCGAAGCGTCGATGCCGGCGCGGGTCGCCTACCACGACGCCTGCTCCCTGCAGCACGGCCAGAAGATTACCGCCGAGCCGCGGGCACTGCTGCGCCGGGCCGGGTTCGAGCTAGTCGAGATCCCGGAGGCTCACCTCTGCTGCGGCAGCGCCGGCACCTACAACATGCTCGAGCCGCGCAATGCTGCCGAGCTCAGGCGCCGCAAGGCCGACAACATCCGCGGCACCGGCGCCGACCTGGTGGCCGCCGGCAACATCGGCTGCATCGAGCAGATCGGCGCCGGCGTTGATATTCCGGTCGTTCACACCGTCGAGCTGCTGGACTGGGCCACGGGTGGCCCGCGGCCGGAAGGCCTGTAGCGCTGGCCTGACGCGTCCTACAGCACCTGCTCCACGTACCCCAGACTGCGCTGGTCCAGCCGCTGCATGTCTGGTATCTCGAATCGGTTCCCATCCACGTCCAGCAGCAGCAGTCGGTACTCCCCCAGCCACTGCGCATTCTCGGCGACGTTCTGGACGACGAACTCCCGCTCGCCGCGATTAGTGGTAACGTCCCAGTAGGAGGTCCCAAACTCGTTGCGCACCGAGCGCACCTGCTCGATGATGGAGGTTAGGTAACGCCGCTCCAGCTCTTCGTCGACGAGCGCCCGAACTTCGGCACCGAGCTCGCCGAGATCGTCCACCATGCAGATCTCTTCGTCCTTGCTGTCGAGGAAGCATACGTAGCGATCCGGCTGCGACAGGGGGGCGGCGCGGACGATTTTGACCGCCGTGTAGGAACGATCACCGTCGATGGTGAGACGAAGCTTCCACGCCGGCTCGCGGAAGAGGCGGATGTCGGCCACCTCGACCCGCTTGGGATGGGAGACGGCGATCGGGGTGATCGCCTTGCTGCTCACCGCGCCGTCGCCGGGCTTGTGCTCTTCGGTCACTACCTTTCCTCCGTCAAGAGCAGCTGTTCCGTCTCCGGCCCCACCACGGCCGAAGTAGCCTGCTGCGTCGTCACCATCCTGTGGAAGTATCCCCCCGCGCCATCAGCTCCTCGTGCATCCCGATCTCGACGACCCGACCCTCCTCCAACACCAGCAGCCGGTCCCCATTTCTCAATGTCGACAAGCGACGGGCGATGGCAAAGGTGGTGCGGCCCTGCACCAGGCGCGCGATCACAGCCGGCTTGCTGACGCCGGCCGGGCACAGGCCAGGTAGCTCCGGCTGCAAGAGCTGTCAGATACGGCTCCGCTTCTGGCCGCTTCCGTCGGCGCGCTGAACGCGGCGGCGCCCTGTTCCCGTTTCGAGTAGGGCTTCTCACCAAGCTTTCGAGTCGTTGCCTCGCCGGGTCACCTCACATATCCGAACCGTATCGGTGCCTCTTGACAATTGCAGGCAGCGGCGCTACTACGCCGATCCCAGCTTTGCGAACCGAGGCTAATTCGTATATTATCCGGTTCTGTACAATGGTGTAACCACTCCACCCATTCAGCAGTCACCCCGCGACGAATGGCCACACAACCAGCCGCCAGCCTTCCGGAAGAGGAGTTCGAGAGCCACAACCGCCGGCTCGACGGCTATCTCGACGAGGTCGACTTCGCCGCGCTGACACCCGAGCGGATCCTCGCCTGGGCAAGCGAGACGTTCCCGGGCCGGGCGGTGATCAACACCAGCTTCCAGATGACCGGTGTCACCATGATCCACATGGCGGCAGCGCAGGGGCTGGACCTGCGATTCGCCACCATCGACACGCTCAGGCTGCACCCCGAAACCCATGAGTTCATAGACCTGATCCGCTCCCGTTTCGGCTGCCAGATCGAGGTCTACAAGCCGGCCCCGGCCCACGTCGAGCAGATGGTCGAACGTTTCGGCGAGTACCTGTTCTTCGATTCGGTCGAGAAGCAGGAATACTGCTGCCAGGTGCGGAAGAGCCGCCCCAACGACGAGCTCCTCAAGACGGTCGACTGCTGGATCGCTGGTCTGCGCCGCGACCAGTCCGCCTTCCGCCGGCAGAATGCGACGATCGCCAGCCAGGTCACCGAGCTGGGATCGCGGCGGCGGATCATGAAGCTCAACCCGCTGGCCAGCTGGACGGGCGAGATGGTCCAGGCCTACTCGGACGAGCACGACCTGCCCGTCCATCCCCTCTACGCCCAAGGCTACCCAAGCTTCGGCTGCATCATCTGCTCGACCCCGATCCGCGCCGGCGAGGAGGAGCGCGCCGGCCGCTGGCGCTGGTTCAACGACCGTTCAGATCCGGGCATCGACACCAAGGAGTGCGGGCTCCACTACAACATCTAAGCCCGCCACCAGCCCTCTCAGCCGCTTCCCTCCAGCGCTGCTGCCGCGAACTGGGCACCGCGGTCGGCGTAGTTCGCAAACATGTCGAAACTGGCGCAGCCCGGAGAGAGCAGCACCACGTCTCCCGGGCGGGCCAGCCGCGCGGCGGCAGCCACCGCCGCGGTCATGCTGTCACCGCGCACCGTCTCCGCCTCGATACCGCCGGCCTTTCGCACCGCGGCCTCGATCCGTGCCGCCTCTTGCCCTATCAGGATCAGGGCCCGCGGCCGGCGCTCGCGCAAGGCGGCAGCCAGCGCCGCGAATTCGGCACCCTTGGAAGCGCCGCCGGCGATCAGGACAACCGGCTCGTCGAAGGCTCGCACCGCGGCGGCCGCCGCCGCCGGGGTCGTGCCGAGGGAATCGTTGATGAAAGTGACACCGTTGCGCTCACCAACCACCTCGAGGCGGTGGGACAAGCCGCCGAAGCAGCTGACCGTCCGGCGCAACGCAGTGACGGGCATCTGCGCACCTGCCCGCTCGGCGGCCGCGGAGGCGGCGGCCGCGGCGGCCGCGACGTTGGCCAGGTTGTGGCGCCCACGCAGCCGGACTTCATCAACCCGGAACAGAATTTCGTCACCGTCGCCGTCCAGACGACGACGAAGGTGGGTGGCGTCGGCCCAGACCCCCCGCTCGACGGCCCCATGGGTACTGACCGCCAGCTTCCGCCCTGGGCTCTCGGCGGCGATGGCCGCGCCGCGCTGGCAGTCGCGGTTGAAGACGATCCAGTCCGCCGGCGACTGGTGGCGGGCGATAGCCGCCTTGGCGTTGGCGTATTCCTCCATGTCGGCATGGTAATCGAGATGATCGGGTGTGACTTCCAGCAGAACGGCGATGGCCGGACTGACCGCCAGGTCCTGGAGCTGAAAGCTGGACAGCTCCAGGATCGCCAGGTCTCCAACGCCGAGCCGATCGACGAACTCGATGGGAGGCACACCGATGTTGCCGCCGACCTCTACCCGCCGGTAGGGACCGTCCGCCAGCATCTTGGCGACTAGCGAGACGGTGGTCCCTTTGCCCTTGGTGCCGGTAACCGCCAGCACTGGCGCCGCGACCAGGTCGAAGAACAGGGCGGTCTGGCTCCATACCCTGGTACCGCGACGCGCAACGGCCGCGAGCTCCGGCCGCCGCGGACTGATCCCCGGGGTGCGAAAAACGACCTCGAAGCGCTCGAGCCCTTCGAGGTATCCAGACCCAAGTCGCCACTCCACCACTCGGCTCCCCCACGCCTCCCGCAGTGGTCCGAGCCGCTGCGGGCCCACGTCGCAGACCGAGAAGCGGCAATCGCGCTCAAGCAGGTAGCGGCCCAATGCCTGGTTTTCGACCCCAAGGCCGAGAAGAGCCACCGAGCTGTCGCGCAGCCGGGCAATTACCTCCTCGCCGGCCGTCGTCACCGCCCGTTCCCCCCTTCCCGCTGGCAATCCAAGCGGTCCCCCGCCACCGCGAGCGCGAGCGGCGGCGGCGCCTGGATGGTGAGGGGACGGCCGTCGGCCGGGTGCCCCAGCTCCAGCCGCATGGCGTGGAGGTGATAGCCGCCGTCGCCTGGCACAATACGGTCATCGATGGCTTTCCGCGTGGGTCGCCCCCCGACGCCGTAGAGCGGGTCTCCCACCAGCGGATGTCCGAACGCCGCCATGTGAATCCGGATCTGGTGCGGGCGCCCGGTGTGAATCTCGATCTCCACCAGACTGCGGCGGGAAACCTGGTCCCGGTGCAGCACCCGACCCTCCGAGATCGACGCGGCGCCGGCGGCGGCGGCCCCGTAGATGTGGGTCAGTTGCGGGTGGGGCAGCCTGCCGATGGGCTGCTCAATGCGGAAGTCCGGGTTCGCCGGTAGCCCTTCGACCAGGGCCCGGTAGGTCTTGCCGAGCCGGCGCTCCCGTAGCGCGGCCGCCAGGGCCCGGCGCGCCCGCCCGCTGCGGGCGAACAGCACGAGTCCGGAGGTCCCGCGGCCTAGACGGTGGACCGGGGCGGCTCCCGGATAGAGGCCGGCGACGATGGTCAGCAGCGTGTTGAGGAGAAACTCCCCGCCAGGCAGGACGGAGAGCCCGGCCGGCTTGACGACCGCCAGGAGGTCCTGGTCCTCGTAGGCGACGGTAACGTCAGTGGGCACCCCCGGTTCCCGCCATGGACGACGGTGGTAGTGTAGCACCTGACCCGGCTCCAGCACCGCTTCGGGATCAGCGACCCGGTTGTCTATGGTTATCAGGCCCTGCTCGAGGCGCTCCCGCCAGAGATGCGGGGTGGAGTGGGAATAACGACAAGCGTAGAATTCAAGGGCCGTCCTGCCCCGATCGGCGGCAGTGACGCGGTTGGTGTAGGTCCATCCCTGGTTCAGCGTCGACCGGCCCATCGCCGTACGCCGCCGCCGAGCCGCTTGACACGCAACTCGGGAAAGTTATATTTATGCCTTATTATGAATAAATATTCCATGAGCCAGGAGTAAGCTGGTGCTGCCCACACTGTTCATCGACGGTCAGGAAGGTACTACCGGCCTGCGCATTCGGGAAATGATAGCCGAACGCGATGATGTGGAGCTACTGCTGATCTCCGACGAGGAGCGCAAGGATCCGGCAGCGCGGGCTGCTTTTCTCAACCGCGCCGACGTCGCCATCCTCTGCCTGCCCGATGACGCGGCGGCCGAAGCGGTGGGACTCATCGAGAACCCGGAGACGCGGGTGATCGACACCAGCACGGCCCGCCGGGTGGCGCCCGAGTGGATCTACGGGCTCCCGGAGGTAAGTCGCCAGCAGAAGGAGGCGATTCGGGTAGCCGACCGCATCGCCAACTGCGGCTGTTATCCGGTCGGCTACATCCTGGCCGTGCGCCCCCTGGTGGAAGCGGGCCTGATCGACCCACAGACCCTGCTAACCGTCAACGCGGCGTCCGGCTATTCGGGCGGCGGGCGGCGCATGATCGAAGCCTACCACGCAGCAGCGGCCGAGGCCAACGGCGGGAGCGGCAATGCAGCCCTAGCGTTCTCATCCTACAACCTGGCGGGCGGACACAAACACCTCCCCGAGATGACCGCGTACAGCGGCGTCGAGCGGCCGCCTCTCTTCATCCCGTCGGTGGTCCACACCTACTGTGGCATGCTAGTCGCGACACCGCTGACCGCCCCCCAGCTTGCCCGCGACGTGGACTGCGAGGCAATCGTCGACATCTGGGACGAGTATTATGCCGATGCCCCGTTCGTGCAGCCGCTTCGCGCCGGCGGCGCACTGCGCGACGGCCGGTTCCTGGACATCGAAGGCTGCAACGGCACGAACCGGATCGAGCTCTGCGCCTTTGGCGAGCCCGAGTCCGGCATCACCCTGATCGGCCGGCTCGACAACCTCGGCAAGGGAGCCTCGGGCAATGCCGTCCAGTGCCTCAACCTGATGCTGGGCCGCGATGAGCAGACCGGACTACGCCGCTGAACCCGGCCTCGCTTCGGCCGCGGGCGCCGCCGACCTGGTCGACACCCACTGCCATCTCGACCAGTTCGAAGATCCCCAGAAAGTCATGTTGGCGGCAGCAGCGGCCGGAGTCGAAACCCTCGTGGCCGTGGGGGAGAATCCGGCCAGCAACAGGGCCGTCCTAGACTTGCGTGGGTCTCGCCCCGGCCGTGTGGTGGCCGGCGTGGGGCTGCACCCGGTCTGGGTGGTCGAGCAGCCACCCCAAGCGGTGGAAGCCGCCCTGGCAGGCCTCGCCGCGCAGCTTGCCGACGCCGACCTGCTCGGCGAGATCGGATTGGACCACAAGTGGGCCGAGACAGCCGACCAGCGCCGGTTTCAGGAAGAAGCCCTTGATCGACAGCTCGCTCTGGCCGCCGCCGCCGGTAAGCCGATCAACCTGCACTCCCGCCGCTGCCAGCGACAGGTAATGGAGAAAGCCATCGGCTACTGCCGCGAAACCGGCTTCGCCGCCCAGCTTCACTGGTTCACGCAGTCGAAGAAGCTCATCCGGATCTGCAATGACGAGGGCCTTTTCGTCTCCGTCGGTCCCACTGTCGTGACCGACTCACAGGCCCGGGAAGTAGCCGCCCATGTCGCCGACGACCTGCTGCTGCTCGAGAGCGATGCTCCGGTGCCGGTGGGCGGTGTGCCCGGACATCCGCGCCGGGTGCTCGAGGTGGCCATGGCGCTGGCCGAGCTCAAGCGCTGTTCGGTGGCCGAGATAGCCCAGTTGACCCGGGCCAACTTCCGCCGCTTTCTATCGGTCGGATCCGGTGCGGGCAGTTGACGGCGGCGGCCCGACAGCGATCGACAGCGATAATGATAATATTATACTATCGGTAATTGAAGCAGTATCCCCCGCGATGGAGGGAAGAGTCGACCACGGGGGATTTCGCCAACGCCGGCCATCTCGTCTTGACACCTCAGAGGGCCTTCACTATCGTATAAAATCCTCTCTTCCCAGTCACTCTCCTGGCGACTGGCGACTTTGGGAAATCGCTCAGATCCTTTGATACCAGCCCCCACAACCGCCGATTCACGCCGTCCCATCCGCGTCTGAAATCCCGGCCCGTCCCAATGACCATCTTGGCCTGTAGCGCAACATTGCCCGCCGGTCCGCTTTCGGGATCGGTCTCGAATCAACATGGTTGGGAGTTGCCGGCATGAGGCGAATCTGCGTCATGGGCACCGGCTATGTCGGTCTGGTCGCAAGCGCCTGTCTGTCCGACTTCGGCAACGCCGTAGTCAGTGTCGACGTCGACGAGGAGCGCATCGATCAGCTGAAGCAGGGCATCGTGCCGATTTTCGAGCCGGGCTTGAGCGAGTTGGTCGCGCGAAGCACCGAACTGGGCAGACTCTCGTTTTCCACTGATATCCCGTTCGCGATCAAGTCGGCCGAGCTTGTCTTCATCGCGGTGGGCACGCCGTCGCGGGAGAACGGCGATGTCGACATGAGTTATGTCTTCGACGCCGCCGGCATGATCTCCCGCCACATGGAAGACCACAAGATCGTCGTCAACAAGAGTACCGTGCCCGTCGGCACCGGCGTGCGGGTTGCCGACCTGATCCGGAAGGACCACGACGACGGGGAGTTCGATATCGTCTCGAACCCGGAGTTCCTGCGCGAGGGTTCCGCCATCGGCGACTTCATGCGCCCAGACCGGCTCGTCATCGGCGCCAGCAGCCAGCACGCTCTGGAGGCCATGGTCGATGTCTACCGCCCAATCTACCGGCGCGACAAGACGCCGATGGTGCTCACCACCGTCGCCAGTGCCGAGATGATCAAGTACGCCTCCAACGCCATGCTAGCGGCCAAGATCTCGTTCATCAACGAAATCGCCAACGTCTGCGAAGCTTACGGAGCGGATGTCACCGATGTCGCCCGCGGCATGGGTCTCGACGGCCGCATCGGCCCGAGCAACCTCTACCCGGGAGCCGGGTACGGCGGCAGCTGTTTCCCCAAGGACGTCAGCGGCCTGGCCAGCATCGCCCGCACGGTCGAGGTGGAAGTGCCCGTGATCGAGGCGATCAACCTCACCAACCGACGCCAGCAGGACCGGATGGTCGAGAAGCTCCGCGACATGCTCGGCCCCTTCGGCGGCAAGACCGTCTGCCTGCTCGGCCTCGCCTTCAAGCCCGACACCGACGACATGCGCGAAGCACCCTCGCTGCGCATGATCGAGGCGCTGCTCGGCGACGGGGCCCGGGTGCGGGCCTACGATCCGGTGGCCATGGACAACGCCGCCCGCCTGTTCCCCGACCTCGAGTGCGCCGGGGACGCCTACGCGGCGGCGCAGGAGGCCGACGCACTGGTATTGATGACCGAGTGGAACGAGTTCCGCAACATCGATCTGCCCCGCCTTCGCGGGATCCTGCGCCATCCCCGCCTGCTGGACTGCCGCAACGTCTACGATCCCGGCGAACTTCACCAGCTCGGCTTCCATTACGTCAGTGTCGGCCGCCCCGAGCTACGCCCGGGTGAGCCGGCCGCTGCCGTTCTCGACGCGACTCCGGACAGCCGCCTGCGCTCCTAGATGCGGACCCTGCTTGTAACCGGCGGCTGCGGTTTCATCGGCAGCAACTTCGTTCGCTACCTGCTGGCTAAGCACCCCGACTACGAGGTGATCAACCTCGACAAGCTGACCTACGCGGGGAATCCGGAGAACCTCGCCGATCTTACAGGCGACCCGCGCTACCGCTTCGTGCACGGCGACATCTGCGACGATGCCCTGGTCGACCGGCTAATGTCCAACGTCGATGCGGTCGTCAACTTCGCCGCAGAAAGCCACGTCGATCGCAGCATCATGGGCGGCGCCGAGTTCGTGCAGACCGACGTCTACGGCACCTACGTGCTGCTCGAGGCCGCCGCCCGGCACCAGTTACAGCGGTTTCACCAGATCAGCACCGACGAGGTCTACGGTAGCCTCGAGAGCGGGGCCTGGACCGAGGACTGGCCGCTGGAGCCGCGCAACCCCTATTCGGCCAGCAAGGCGGGCGCCGAAATGCTGGTTCGCGCCTATCACACCACCCACGGCCTGGCCACCGTGGTGACCCGGGCCTCGAACAACATCGGGCCCTACCAGTATCCGGAGAAGCGCGTCCCCCTCTACATCACCAACGCGGTCGACGACCTGCCGCTGCCCATCTACGGCAACGGCAGGCAGGTGCGCGACCACCTCCACGTCGCCGACCACTGCAGCGCCATCGACCTGGTGTTGCACCGCGGTGAAGCGGGAGAGGTGTACAACGTCGGCGGCACCAACGACGGGGACGGCCTCATGGTGGCCCGGACCATTCTCGAGGCCCTCGGCAAGCCCGAGAGCCTGATCGAGTTCGTCGACGACCGACCCGGACACGACCAGCGCTACGCCCTCGATTCTACGCGGGTGCGCAATCTGGGATGGTCGCCGGAGTTCGACTTCACCGCCGCCATGCGGGACACCATCGACTGGTACGTCGGGCACGAGGACTGGTGGCGGGCGATCAAGGCCAGCGACGACTACAAGCAGTACTACCAGCGTCAATACGGCAGTACTACCAGCGTCAATACGGTTGAGTCGCAGGTCTGCAGCGCAGGCGCGCCTGCGGGTGCAGGCGGCGAAGAAAAGGGCAGGAGGATCTGATGCACCCTCGCAAGAGCCCGCTGTTAAGGGCCCTCTTCGTGATCGCACTGGCGGGACTCTTGGCAGGTCCAGGAGCCACCGGGATCTATGCCCAGGAGCCGAACGAAGTAGAGCTGGAGAGACTGGTCGGCGAAGGGGAGGCAGAGCAGGACGAGCTCGAGCAGCTCGAGACCGATGTCCAGGGGATCGAGGAGGAGGAAGGCGTCATGGGCAAGGTGCGCCTCCCCCGGGGCGAGGACGCGCCGCAGATGATGATCACCCAGGACCGGCCGATCACGCCCGCGGAGTACATCATCGGACCCGGTGACGTCATGCAGCTCTACATCTGGGGCGAGTTCGACATCTCCTACAAGCTGCTGGTTGACCCGGAGGGGCGCATTCTGATCCCCACCGTCGGCGACTTCGGCGTGTCCGGCCAGACCCTGGCCAGTGTTCGCGAGCAGGTCTACGAAGCAGCGAAAGAGAAGTACGCGGCCGTGGAGATGACATTGAACCTCGAGAGCATGCGGTTCTTCACCGTCTATATCACCGGGGCGGTCACACACGAGGGTGCGCTGGCCATTCACCCGACCAAACGGCTCTCCGACGCCATCGACCTGGCCGGCGGCTTCATCGACGAGCTCCGCGGCCACATCGGCGAGCAGATCTCGGGTGGCAAGGAGGTAACCCGGGTTCGCCGGCTGCAGGGGCGCCCCACAGCGCGGCGGGCAATCATTCTGAGCCACGAGGATGCCACCGTCGACACGGTCGACCTGACGATGTATCTGTCCACCGGCGACCTGAAGCACAACCCCTACCTGAGTATGGGCGATCGCATCCACGTGACCTACCGCAAGGATACGGTCTCGATCTTCGGTCCCTGGTACCGCGAAGGTCAGCAGGAGTACCGGCCCGGCGACACCATCGGGGACATCGTCACGCTGGTTAACGGCCGGCGCGCCGACGCCCCGATCGAGTACGTCGAGGTCTGGCGCTGGCGGGAAGGCCTGGAGGAATACGAGATCATCCCCCTGGCCGGCAGCATCGGCTCAGGCGCGGACATCCCCCTCGAGGAGTTCGCCGACTTTCCGCTGGAGCCGTGGGACCAGGTCTACTGCCGCACCCCGCACGAATGGCGCTACGGGCCCCGTGTCACCATTTACGGCGAGGTCCATTACAACGGCAACTACAGAATTGATCCGGGGGAGACGACGCTGGCGGATATCGTCCGCCTGGCCGGCGGCTTCACCGAAGACGCTTACCTTGAGTTGGCCACGGTCACCAGCGACCGCTTCAAGTACACTGACCCGGAGATGGTCAGGGTGAAGCAGCTGCGGCGGGTCACCAAACTGCGGCCCGAAGAATCTTCCTACCTCACTTCCAAATCTTTGGAGCGGAGGGGTAACATTGTCGTTGATTTTGTTCGCCTGTTCGAAGAGAACGACGAGTCACAGAACGTCATCCTGAACGGGGGCGACGAGATCCAAATCCCCAAGAAGCGGCCTGTCGTCAAGTTGACCGGGGCTTTCGAAAAACCAGGTCTGATCACCCACGTTCCTGGACAGGGCATCGACCATTACCTCGCCATGGCCGGCGGCTTCGCGCGCCTAGCCGACAGAGGCGAGGCCCGGCTGATCCGCGCTGACACGGGGATTCGCTACGAGTTCGACGACGACCTGAGGGTGCAGGAGAGCGACGAGATCTGGGTGCCGGTAGAGCCCTACCGGGACTGGTGGGATATCACGGTGAAGACCGCCAACGTCGTCTCCACCTCGCTGACCATGATTGTCGTCCTCACGGCCCTGTCCAAATAGCTCAAGGAGCATTCGATGAACGATCGATCGATCGACATCCTCGATCTGGTAGCCGTCATCTACGGGGGCCGCAAGCTGATTTTCGGCGGCACTATCCTGGTAATGATCGCCGCCGCCGGCTTAAGCCTAATACTGCCCAATCAGTACGAAGCCACGGTGCAAATCCTGCCGCCGAAGGAACAGAAGAAGGGCTTCGGCTTTGCCGACCTGCTCTCCGACCTGCCGATCCCGGCCCTGCGCCTGGGTGAGAAGGGCACCCCGGCCGACATTTTCGTGGCTACGCTGAAGAGTCCCACGACCCGGCGGAAGATGGTGGAGCGTTTCGACCTGCTGCACAGCTACGAGTCGGAGCTCATGTCCGAGGCTATTGAGGTGCTGGCCGAGCGCACCGTCGTGGAGACCAGCGAGGAGGGCACCATTGTCGTGACGGTGCTCGACGAGGACTCCCAGAAGGCAGCGAACATGGCCGATGGCTACCTCGAAACCCTCGACTTCACCAATCAGAAGCTGAGTATGAAGGGCGCCATGAATCGACTCACCTTCATCCGGACGCTCCTCGACGAGGAGGAGGAGGCGATGGAGGTGGCGATGAAGAACCTGATGGAGTTCCAGTCCGAACAGAACGCCATCTCCCTGGAGAACCAGGCCAAGGCGGTGATCAACGCCGCCGCCCGCCTGCAGATGAAGATGATGGAACTGGAAATGAGCAAAAACGCCCTGCTCAACAAGGGCTTCAGTCTTGCCCACCCGGAGATCAGGGACTTGGAGGAGAAGATCCACCAGCACAACCAGGCCCTGGTCGTGTTGCGGGACGGACAAGTTGATCCACAGACCGAACTCGAGCGCATCGGCAGCTTCACCGTCGATCAGAACCTCTTCCTGCCACTGCGGCAGATCCCTTCAGTGGCACTGGAATACGCCGACATCGAGAAGGAGGTGCTGGTCAAGAAGGCGCTGATGCAGATGCTGCTGCAGCAGGAGGCCGAAGCCCTGATCGAGTCGAACAACACCACCAACACGGTGCAGGTCCTCGACTACGCGGTGCCGGCCGATGAACACTCGCGGCCGCGGCGTTTTCTGATCGTCTTCGTCGCCGGGGTCCTCAGCTTCTTCGCGTCGACCAGCTACGTCATCGGCGGCTCCTACGTGCACCGACTGAAGCAACGCTGGCACGCCCAGAATGCCGGCTGAAGACCGGGTCGTGGTCCGCGTCCCGCGGGATACCGCCAACCCCCTGCCCAGCTACGAGACCGCCGATAGCGCCGGCATGGACCTGCGCGCGGCCCTCGAGGAACCCGTCCGGATCGAGCCGGGGGAGCGCGTGCTCATCCCCACCGGCCTCAAGCTGGAGATTCCCTGCGGCTACGAAGGCCAGGTGCGGCCGCGCAGCGGCCTGGCGCTCAAGCAGGGCCTCACCGTCCTCAACGCGCCGGGCACCATCGACTCGGACTACCGCGGTGACTTGGGCGTGATCTTGGTCAACCTGTCGGCGGAGGCGCAGACGATCGAGGCGGGCGACCGTGTCGCCCAGCTCCTCATCGCTCCGGTCGTGCAGGCCACGCTGGTGGAAGCGGTGGAGCTCTCCGCTTCGGAGCGGGGTGCCGACGGCTTCGGCTCTACCGGCCGGCGGTGACGCGCTGCGGCGCGCGGGCTGGCTTCTCTGCCTTCTCCTGGCTCTGGCCACCGCGGACCCGGCGCGCGGAGCCGACATCAGCGGCTTCGTCCGCGACCGCAGCAACGGCGAGAGCCTGCCCTTCGTCAGCGTCTATCTGAAGGACCAGAACCGCGGTAGCACCAGCAACGAGAGCGGCTATTTCGTGATCACCGCCAT
>CAYWBJ010000151.1:0-10678 GCA_964456165.1 uncultured Gemmatimonadaceae bacterium
TCGATGACTCGACCATTCGCATCCCGCTGAAAGCACCCCCCGCCCCATTCCTGTCCAACCAGGCGATGAACTTCGCCGCGGCAGTCAGTCCCCCGGCCGCGCACCGGCAGGGCCCCGCCTCCCGCCGTCATCCGCTCGGCACCGGCCCGTTCCGCTTCGTCGAGTGGCGAGAGGACGAGCGCATCGTACTGGAGCGTAACGACGATTACTGGGGGCCAGCTCCACCGCTGAAGCGCCTGATCTTTAAACCGATCCAGGATTCCTCGGTCCGGTTCTTCGAGCTGCGGACCGGGTCGATTCACGGGGTGGACAACCTCAGTCCGGAGTTCATCGGCGAGATCGAGGCAAACCCCGAACTGCAGCTGTTGAAGCAGGCCGGGATGAACGTCGGCTACCTGGCGATGAACATGGACAGGCCGCCGTTCGACGATCGCCGTGTGCGCCTGGCGATCAACCACGCCATCGACAAGCAGTCGCTGGTGGACAACTTCTACCGCGGCCTGGCGCAACCGGCCGTGAACCCGCTACCACCGACCATCTGGGCTTACAACGACACGATCGACGGTTACGCCTACGATCCCGAGAAGGCGCGGCAACTGCTGCGCGAGGCCGGTCTGGAGGAGGGATTCGATACCGAGTTATGGGCAATGCCGGTACCTCGTCCCTACATGCCGCAGCCCAGCAAGCTCGCCCAGGCGATCCAGGCCAACCTGCAGGCGATCGACGTTCGCGCCAAAATCGTCCAGTGGGAATGGGGCACCTACCTGGACAAGGTCTCCGACGGCGAGCATCCGATGGCCCTGCTGGGCTGGACTGGCGACAACGGCGATCCAGACAACTTCCTCTTCGTGCTACTGGACAAGACAGCGGCACAGCGCCCAGCGCAGAACATCGCCTTCTACCGCAGTGACGCCCTGCACGAACTCCTGGTCGCGGCCCGAAGCACGGCGGACCAGGAGCTCCGTACCGAGTTGTACCGGCGGGCTCAGGAAACCATCCATGAGGACGCGCCGTGGGTCCCGCTCGTGCATGCCACCCAGACGGCGGCGTTCAGTCGCCGTGTCAGCGGCTTCGCCCTGCACCCCACCGGCAGCAAGTGGTTCCACCAGGTGCAGCTGACACCCTGATCGATGCTCCTCTTTCTCTGCCGGCGCCTGCTGCTGCTCATTCCCACCCTCGCCGGTATCTCGGCCCTCGTCTTCCTGATGATCCACCTGGTTCCCGGTGATCCGGCGCAGATCATGCTCGGGGAACGGGCCAACGCCGTAACCCTGGCTGCTCTGCGCGCCGAGATGCGGCTTGACCAACCCCTCCATCATCAGTTCGGACACTTTCTCAGCGGTCTGGTTACAGGCGATCTTGGCCGTTCGCTCCGCACGCAGGAGAAGGTCACCACCGAGTTGCTGCAGCGCTTCCCGGCGACGTTCGAACTTGCCGTGGTCAGCATGATCATTGCCGTCGCTCTGGGCTCATGCGCCGGGCTCGTGGCGGCGGCAAGGCAGGGACGCTGGCTCGACCACCTGTGCATGGTCGGTGCGACCACCGGCATCTCCCTGCCCGTCTTCTGGCTCGGCCTGATGCTGATCCTAGTCTTTGCGGTCCAGCTCCCCCTCTTGCCAGTCTCGGGACGAATCAGCACCCACCTTTACGTTCCGCCCGTGACCCACTTCTACCTGATCGACGCCGCCCTCGCCTTGGACGGAAGCGCCATCGTCGACGTCCTGCGCCACCTGACACTGCCGGCGCTGACCTTGTGCACCATTCCGATGGCCGTCATCGCCCGGATGACCCGCGCCAGCCTACTCGAGACGCTCGGCCAGGACTTCATCCGCACTGCCTGGGCCAAGGGTTTGAGCGAGCGGGCCGTGCTGTTGCGCCACGCATTCCGCAACGCCGCCATCCCGACATTGACGGTTATCGCTCTCGAGTTCGGGTTCCTTCTCGGGGGGGCCATCATCACTGAGACCATCTTCTCTTGGCCCGGGGTGGGCAGGTGGGTATTCCTAGCGGTGCAGGCGCGGGATTTTCGCGTCGTTCAGGGAGGTGTGCTGCTGCTCGCCACCTTGTTCGTGCTGGTCAACACCTGCGCCGACCTGCTCTACGCCTGGCTCGACCCGCGCATCCGCTACGATCGCCGCTGATCAGGGCATCCCCCTGATCAGCTTGTCAGACGTAAAACCCGAGTTCACTTTGAAGTCCCGGTAGAGCAACAGGAGCGACGCCCCCCCCTGGCTGATCTCCACCCGATGGGGCAGGTAGGCACCGCCCACCAGGCGGTAGTCGGCTAGCTCGCGCACCAGGCGCTCCCGGCCTGGAAACCGCAGTTCCTCACGGGTCACGAAGCCCCGGTGACGGTCTATCCACAACCGCCGCGACCGATCTGCCTCGACAACGGAGGCAACCAAGATGTCGGCGCGAGGGTGCGTGGTGAAAATGGGCGCCGCTTCCGGCAGCGGCGCGATCATGCCCAGGAGCGCGAACACCGGATCGTAGTCGCCCAGATCCAGTTCTACCAGGCCCGTCAGGGCACGGGCGCCGCCCGACTCCTTCCACTGCTGGTCCCCGCTCACGACCGTGAGCGAGTCGCGCTCGAGCAGGGCGGTGAAAACCGGACTGGAGAACGGCCCCCCGAATACTTCCACTCTGAACAGGTCCGGAGGCAAGTAGAGCAGACCGGCGGTGCCCCTTTCCCGCTGCCCCGACTGAGTGTAAGCGACCCTGGCTTCCACGCGCACATCCTTCAGGTCGTAGAAGTCCGCGACGGCCAAGGTCAACAGGCTGGCGACGCTGTGCTCGTAATGCCAGCCCACACGACGGACCGGCAACTGAGTGGCACAGCCCACCAGCAGTAAACTCAAGGCGAGCCAGCTGCTGGAACGCACGATCTGCCTCCTCATGGGGCCGCCTGCCCAGTCTGCACCTTGGCGCGCACCGCCTCGTCGTCCGGCGCCAGCTTCAGGACCTGCCGCCAGTATTCCAGCGCCGTCGCGGTCTTGCCCAACGCCTGCGCAATGTCGCCGGCATGGTCGAGAATGATCGCCCTTTCTTCTTCGCCGTAGCGCTCGCCCTCTTCCTCCCCCACGGTCGCAATGACCGCCAGGGCGCTATCGAGGTATGACTCGGCCTGCTGCAGGTCCCCGAGCTGGAAGTGCACCCATCCCATGCTGTCGAAGAAGGCGGCATTGTCCGGCTTCAGCTCAACCGCCCTGCCGATCAGCACCAGGGCCTCTTCGAGCCTGACACCCTTTTCCGCGAGCATGTAACCCAAGTAGTTGAGCGCGTAGGCATCGTCCGGATCGATCTCCAGCAGCCGCTCGAAGGTTCCGATGGCGTCGTCGAAGTACTGCTCGTTGCCCTGCCTCGAGGCCTGCTCGTAACAGCTACCCAGATAGAACAGAAGGTGGGTGTCCGCCGGATCCATCTGGACCGCCTGGTTCAGTTTGGCGATCGCCTCGGGCCAGCGACCGAGCTTCTCTAGCGCGATGCCCCAGTGGAATAGGACCCGGGTGCTCAACAGGTCCAGAGCGGCACTGCGCCGGTAGTGTTCGGTGGCCTCCAGCCATCGTCCCTGGCGACCGAGGACGATGCCTAAGCGCATGTGCAGATCCGGGTCGGATGGATCGTGTTCCAAACCCCGGCGGTAGCTGGAAATGGCATCATCCCAGCGTTCCCACTGTTCCTCGAGCAGTCCCCGGTAGAGCCACAGGCCAGGATCTCCCGGATTGGTTTCCAGGCCGAGTCGATAGATGGCGGCGGCCTCGTCAAAGCGTTCCTGCCGCTCCTTGGTAAGCCCCCAGAACAGGTATACCCGGGAGCTGTCGGGCATCGTTTCCGCCGCGCGGCGCAAGACCTGGTCGACCTGCGCGTAGTCGTCCCGCGAGAGGTAGAAGCGAGCCAGGTCGAGCCACTCCTCCGCCGTGCTGGGACTCTGGGCTACGATATGCTCGAAAACGCGCGTCGCCCGCTCGAACTTCTCTATATCGGAGAGGGACGAGCCGAGCTCGTAGAGGAACTCGACATCCTCCTCGGCCAGGATGTCCATCAGGTCCGCGTCGTCGTCGATCAATCGTGCCATCTCGCGAAAGATGATCGGCCGCTGCGGCAGGATGCGCGCCGCCTGGCGATAGATGGCCACTGCCGCCAGCGTATCCCGTTCAACCTTGTGCAGGTCACCCAGGCCAAGCCAGGCATCCTCCGCCGCCAGGTCTTCCTCCAGTACCTGCCGGTAGATCTCGGCCGCCTGCTGACGGCGGCCGGCGGCGGCGAAGATATCGGCTATGTTCACACGCACCTCCACCGGTGCATCTGGACGGGCGAGGGCGCGGTTGAGGAGTTGCTCGATGCGATCGGTGCGGCCGGTACTCTTGTAGAGCTGGGCAAGCTTGAAGTAGAGGCGCCAGTGATCCGGACTGACCTCGAGCATGCGCTCGAGGGCCTGGATCGCGCCGCGCTGATCCCCGTCGATCTGCAGCAGCTGGTAGACGAGATAATGCAGCTCCGGCCGGGTCGGATCGATGGCTAGCGCCTTCTGCGCGAAATGGATCGCCATCGGATACTCGTCGATGCGGTTGTAATTCCAGGCGAGCCGCTCGAAGATGGTAGCCGACGTGGGATCGATGTCAGCGGCACTGCGAAGGGCGACGATGGCGCCGTAGTAGTTGTTCTGCTGCTCGAATACCTTGGCCTTGATGAAGTAGCTCCGCGCCAGCCTCTGGAGCTCCGTACGACTGGGCTCGGACTCCCGATCCAGCTGGAGCGGGCCGGCGCAGCCGCCGAGCCAGAGTGCGGCCAGCAGCCATGACAACCGGCAGATCATGGCCGCACCCGCGCGGCACTCCGATGCGGATCCAGCGCCTCGGACAAACCGTCGCCGAAGAGATTGAGTCCCAGCACGACGCAGAGGATCGCCAACCCCGGGCAAGTCATTACCCAGGGTGCCTTGAGCATCAACTCGCGACCGCCCGCCAGCATCGCCCCCCATTCCGGCGTGGGCGGTTGGGCCCCGAGCCCAAGAAAGCTCAAGCCGGCGGCATCGAGGATCGCCGTCGCCATGCTCAGGCTGGACTTAACTATGAGCGGTGCCGCACAGTTCGGCAGCACATGGCGCAGGACGATACGGCAATCCCGAGCCCCAAGCGCCCGTGCCGCCTCGATGTAGGCGGTCTCGCGCACCGAAAGGACCGAGGCTCGGACCAGCCGGGCGAACTGAGGCACCAGGACGATGCTGCCCGCCACCATGACGTTGTCTATTCCCGGACCGGTGATGGCGACGATCGCGATGGCCAGCAGTATGCTGGGGAAGGCTAGCATCAGATCGACCAGGCGCATGATGAGGGCATCGTAAGACCCGCCCCAATAGCCGGCGAGCAGACCCAACACAGTCCCCACGGTCAAGGCGATGGAGATCGATATCAGCCCGATCCGCAGTGAGATACGCGAGCCGTAGATGATGCGGCTCAGGATGTCCCGTCCGAAATCGTCGGTGCCCAGCGGATGCTGCCACGAGGGGGCCTGGAGGCGTTGGTCCAGCGTCTGCTCGATCGGGTCGTAGGGTGCCAGGTACGGCGCCAGAGCGGCGACGAAGATGAGGACCAGGACGATGCCGCCGCCAACCACCGCGGCATGGTGGCGGCGCAGACGACACCAGCCCGAATGGGCTGTAGCGAACACGGTCAGGTATCGAGTCGGGCTAAGCCGGGGCACCGGATTCCCATACCGGGCGTGGCCCCTGGCACGGCTGCGGCCGAGTGGGTCGGGTAGCCACGGTTACCCGGACCTGGCCAGGGTCTCCTCGACGATCTTCTGCAACTGATCCAAGCTGACCGGTTTCTCGATGAAACCGTCGAAACCCGCGCTCTCGAGCTCCTCCGCATCGAGGGAATCCGACGCGGCCAGAATCGGGATCGCCGGGAACTGGCCCCGTACGTTCTGCAATAGGCCGAACCCGTCCATCCCCGGCATGCGGATGTCGGTGATCACGAGGTCTATTTTCTCGTCGCAAAGAACGTTGAGAGCCTGCTGGCCATTGTCCGCCTCCGTCACAGCATAGGCCGACAGCATCTCCCGCACGATGCACCTGAACTCGGGCTCCTCGTCGACCACCAGCACGCACCGGAGCATCTCCTTGATCTTCGCGTCAAGGTACATGTCGAGCTCCCCCTCTCCGACGTCCCCCTTCTCGACCCCCAACTCCATGGTGATCCCCAGACGTTTTTGCTCAAGCTCGAGCTGCCGCTCCAGCATGGCAATGCGGTCCTCGCTGCTGCTCTTGTCGATCTGGTAGTCCCGCAGCCTGACATTGTCACCGGTGAGTTTCCCTGCCAGGATATCTACCACGTGCCGGGAAATCACCACCCGCATCTTATCATCGTCGCGCAGCATCTGGTCCAGCTGCTGCTTGCGGATGCTGAAGACGTTGCTCGCGCGCGTCGCCAAAACGGTTGCGGAGCGGGTTTGCCCGGTGAAGACCCCCATCTCGCCAACCGTGGTGACAGGAGCGATGATAGCCACCTTGACGCCTTCCACAGTCACCACTTCCAACTCGCCCGCAATCAGGATATACATCTCGGCGCTCGGCGTGTTGTTGCGGCAGACCACGTCGCCGGCCTCATAGATCTCGTGCCTGCAGCAGGCGAGGACCGTGCGGATCTGATCGACCGTCAGCCCCCTGAAAATGGGAATCTTCTTGAGGATCTCGACAAGCCGATTGCTGGAAGACTTCTCTAACACGGGTCCTGTACTTTGACTTCTGGGAGAGTCGCGGCGGCGATCGCCGAGAGGCGATGACGGAAATATAGCGGATTCAGTCGAGTGCCGCCAAAGCAGTCGAGGCACGGCCCCACCGTCTCAATGGTGTTCGTGAGCGTGGTCGTCGTCACCGTCGTGGGCGTGTTGGTGTCCGAAAAGGCGCCGGAAGCGGGGAGACGCGCGCCCGAGGGCGTAGAGCACAAACAGTACCGCGCAGATCGGGTACCCGACCAGCTCGAGCGAACCGAGCGCCTCCTTCTCGTGCCAGGATATCAGTCCCACCAGCAAAATGCCACCCCCCCCACCGGCCAGAATCGGCCCCGCCCACATACCAGGAACCGCGACCGGCGAGCGGTGGATCAGCACATGTATCAGGGAACCGGCAACGAGGGCCTGGAACAGCCCCCACGTCCGGTCGCTGGATCCGGCGATGGCGGCCTCCCCAAGTTCGTAGCCGAGCACCGTGGAGCCGGCAAGGATAGCGAGCGTGGACAGTGCCAGCCGCTGGCCGTACTGAGGTCGCAGCAGCACCCAGATGGTCGCTCCGACAGGCAAGCGATGCAGGACGACGGCGGCCGGCAGCATCGAGTGCTCGCGCCCTGGCCCCGTACCGACACCTTGGGCGAGGGCCAGGCCGTCAGCAAAGGCGTGAATGGCGATTCCGGCCGTAGCCACCAGCAGTGCGACGGAGTGCGCCTGGGCGGCGTAGCGATGCAGGCGTTGCTCGACCACGCTGGGGGCCAAAAAACCGACGAAGACAGCCACCACGGCCAACCACCCCGCCTCGTGCAGGCTGTGCGGCAGGACGTGAATCAGAACAAGTCCGCCAATGGCGGCGAGCACGAAGCCCTCCAGCAGGGCCAGCATCCACCCGGCCGAACGCGCCAGGTGATGGGCCACCGGCCCGAGCGCCAGAGCCAGGATACTCAAAATGAGGAGGCGATAGCCGTCCATGTCAGTGCGATGTCGACCAAGTCATTGCGGTGGTGCCGCTAATCTACTGGGTGAGTTGGCAAACACAAGGCACGCAATAAGAGAGCCGTGACCGGTTGCCGATCCACGTGGGTATAGCTACCCTTCACCCTGGAGTGAATCTACCATTGGGAAACAGAGTCAGCATATCGGGATGGGGCAACTACCCCACGGTCTCGGCCCTGGTGCGCCGCGCCCGCCACCGGCTTGAGCTGCAGCGGTTAGCGCATCAGCGACCGCCCGTTCTTGCCGCCGGCCGACAGCGCAGTTACGGTGACGCCTGCCTCTTTTCCAACGTCGTTTCGACGGTCGACCTCTCCCATATCCTCACCTTCGATCCCATCACCGGGGTGATGCGGGCCGAAGCCGGGGTAACGGTCGAGCAAATCATCCGCTTCGCCCTCCCGCAAGGCTGGTTCCCGCCTGTCACTCCCGGCACCAAATTCCCGACCCTCGGGGGCTGCATCGCGGCCGACGTGCACGGCAAGAACCACCACGTCGACGGCTCGCTGGGCCGCTTCGTGGAGGAACTCGAGATGTTCCTGGCCGACGGAACCGCTATCCGCTGCAGCCGCGATTCCCACGGAGATCTCTTTCACGCGACGATCGGCGGCATGGGGTTGACCGGGTTTATCTACGCGGCCAAGCTGAGGCTGCGGCCGGTGTCCTCCGCCTACCTGGAGGTGCGCTCCGAACGCGTGGGATGCCTGGCAGAGGCGTTGCACCAGCTAGCCGCCACCCAGGACGACTACACCTACTCCGTCGCCTGGATCGACTGCCTCGCCCGCGGCCGCGCCAGGGGTCGCAGCATCCTGATGCTGGCCAACCACGCCGAAGTCGCAAAGCTGCCGGTTCGGGCGGAGCGCTGGCGCCCGCACCCCGAGCAGCGGCTCGCGCTGCCGACCCGGGCACCTGAATTCCTGCTGAACAAGTACTCGATGCGATTGTTCAACAGTCTCTACTATCATCGCCGCCTGCGCCGCACCCGACTGGAGCTGCAGCACTACGACCCCTACTTCTACCCACTAGACCGGGTGGGGCACTGGAACCGCATCTACGGACGCAGCGGCTTCCTGCAATACCAGTTCGTCGTCCCCCGCAGCTCGGGCGAGGCGGCACTCGACGAGGTTCTTGAGCGCACCTCACGTCGCGGCAGCGGCTCCTTCCTCGCCGTGCTCAAGACCTTCGGCGAGGCTTGGGGGATGCTGTCGTTTCCCCAGCCCGGCTACACCCTGGCCCTGGACTTTCCCCGCAGCGACCCCACCATCCACGCCTTCCTGCGCGACCTGACCGGGGTTGTGCAAAGGGCCGGTGGCAGGGTGTACCTGGCCAAGGACGCGTTACTGGACAAGGAGACGTTTAGCACCATGTACCCGGAGCTGGAGCAGTTCCTCAGCGTGAAGCGCCGCTACGACCCGAACAATCACTTCCGCTCGGCGCAGTCGCAGCGTCTGGGGCTCCAGTGAACCGACGAGCGCTGGTTCTGGGGGCTACGTCGGCGATCGCGCAAGCGATCGCGCGACTGCTGGCACAGCAGGGAAACGACTTGATTCTCGCGGCACGACAGGTCGAACGTCTCGAGCCCTTCGCGGCCGATCTGCGCCTGCACAGCAGCCGGGAAGTCGAGCTGCTCGAATTCGAGGCCATGGACTGGGCCGCCTGCACCTCACTGGCCGCCGCGGCAGAGGACGCAGCCGGCCCTTTTCAGCTGGTCGTGCTAGTCTACGGCTACCTTGGACAGCAGCAACGAGCCAACGCCGACAGCGAGGAGCTGCTGCGCATCGTCAACACCAATTTCACCTCCGCTTCCCTGACCCTCGCCCACCTGGCCAACTACCTGGAGCGCCAGGCGGAGCCAACCGGCATCATCGGCATCTCGTCGGTCGCCGGCGACCGGGGACGCCAGAGCAACTACGCCTACGGAGCCGCCAAGGGCGGATTCGCCCTCTATCTCCAGGGGCTGCGCAATCGCCTGGCCGCGACCGGCGTCCACGTCATGACGGTCAAGCCAGGCTTCGTCGATACGCCGATGACCGAGGGAATGGACGGGCTCTTTCTCGTCGCCTCGCCCGAACGGGTCGCCGACGACATCCTGAGAGCCTTCAGGCGACAACGAGACATCGTGTACGTCCCCTGGTTCTGGCGGTACATAATGATGGTGATCAAGGCCCTGCCGGAGCGGCTGTTCAAACGCCTAAGCCTGTAGTTCACCGTCGATCTCCCGGGCGAGCCGCTGCCCGAGGTTGCAGTGGCGCAGCGCCACTGCATCGTTGGCGACCGCGATGTTGAGAGCCCGGCCGGTGCCGACAATGACGATGAACTCCCGCGCGCGGGTGACCGCCGTATAAAGCAGATTGCGCTGCAGCATCACGTAATGCTGAGTCATCAGCGGAATGATTACGGCCGGGAACTCCGCCCCCTGCGACCGGTGGGTGCTGATGGCATACGCCAGCATCAGCTCCTCCAGTTCCTCGGCCTCGTATCCCACCACGGTATCAAAAGCGACATCGAGCCGATTGGCCTCCGCATCCAGTGAGGCGACCATGCCCATGTCACCGTTGAACACCCCTTTGTCGTAGTTGTTGCGCACCTGCATGACCTTGTCGCCGACCTTGAAGCCCACACCGTTGCGGGTCAGACTCTCGCTCTCCGGATTAAACCGCTGCTGCAGCCTCTGATTCAGGTTATTCGCCCCGGCTGGTCCCCGGTACATTGGCGTAATTACCTGGATCTCACGGATCGGATCCCAGCCCCCATGGCCGGGTAGGCGCCGAAAGCAGAGGTCCTCGATCAGATCGACCGTCCGCTCCGGCTCAGCCTCCTCGATGAAGAAGAAATCGCTCGCCCTCCGGTTGTCGGTCACCGGAACCTGGCCCTGGTTGATCCGGTGGGCATTGGCGACGATCTGGCTCTCCTTCTCCTGGCGGAAGATCTCGGTGAGGCGCACAACAGGCACCTT
>CAYWBJ010000152.1:0-1507 GCA_964456165.1 uncultured Gemmatimonadaceae bacterium
ACGGTGTGTGGACCGACGCGCAGGTTGTGGAGGCCGGCGCTCGGCTCGTAGCGGCAGAGGGTTTGCGCCGATTCGAATTCGATGGGGAGCACCGGCCGGATGCCGTCGTCGTAGGTCCAGGTATACCCGCCATCCTCCGAGCGCAGATAGATCACCGCCCGCCCGCGACAATCGGCTCCGTGGCCGGTAGGGCCAAAATGGAATTGGAACACTGTGTGCAGGTGGCCGGTGGGACCGACGCTGAGCGACTGCATGAAGTGGTTGTAGCCGGGGACCGGGCTGATGGCGAGTGGGACGGGTGTTTCCCAGGCGGCGCCGGGGCGGCGGCGGCGGTATTCGAGCCGCCAGAAATCGCCGCTTTCCCGATAGAGCAGATGTAGCGTACCCTCGAAATCGACAACCAGGCTGGGATAGGTGTTGCGCGGCCCCAGCGGCTCGGGCGCGCTCCACGAATCGGGATCTGCCGGATGGTCGGACCAGCGGTAGAGGAAGGGGCCGTGGTGGGCGCCGATCATTGCGTGCAGGCGGTTGTTGCCGTCGAGGGCGAGCGCCGGGCCGCAGTGGTTGTCGATGCCCGCGCCCAGCGTTTGGATCTGCAGCAGGGCGCCGCTGGCGACATCGCAGACGCCGAGGCGGATTTGCGCTGGGGCCCCGGACGCCTCGGGTGCGTCGAGTCAGCCGATGAAGAGATGGTCGCCGCGCCGGCCGAGTTTGGGACTCAAACCGTAGCCGGTGGCGCGGTCGGAACCGGTGGTGGATAAGCGCAGGGGATCGATCTCAGCTCTCCTCCACGGCCTGCAGCGCCGCGTGAATATAGCCGAATGTATAGGCGAAGCCGACCTTGCCCGGCTCGGGTCCAGAGATGCCGGGCACGTGATCGGGCATGATCATGTATTCATAGCCGATCTCTTTGTACACCTTCAGCGCCCTGAGCATATTGACATCGCCCTCGTCGGGGAAGACCTCGACAAAATTGCCCAGCCCGCCCTTGATATTGCGGAAGTGGACGTTGAAGATCTTCTTGCGCTCGCCGAAATAGCGGATCACGTCGAAAATCTCTTCGGCCGGGTTTTCCAATGCCTCGGACATGCAGCCCTGGCAGAAGTTCAAGCCATTGTAGGGGCTGTCGTAGAGCTCGATGAGCTTTTTGAAGCCCTCGACCATCCCCAGGGGACGCGCCACGCCGCGATACGTATTGCCGACGCCGATGCCGGGATCGGAGGGGTGACAGGCCATCTGTACCTTGTATTCCTCGGCCACCGGGATGATCTCCTGCAGCCAGTGATTGATACGCTCCCACATCTCGTCCTCATCGGCTGGACCGTCCTCGAACTCAGGCAGCGATTGTTCTAATTTGCCCAGCTCAAAGGTCGAGACCACGGCGCCACCGCGTCCGGTCCGCGAGGGGGTGCGCAGGTGGCCGAGGATGGTGATGTTGTAGTTGAGGCCGCGGATGCCGGCTTCGCCAGCCATGCGCACGGTCTCCTTCATCCAGTCGATCTGGCGG
>CAYWBJ010000153.1:0-9766 GCA_964456165.1 uncultured Gemmatimonadaceae bacterium
ATCCTCCAATTCCACCACCGCCCGCCGCTCCCCCAACCGCCCCGACCCCACCTGAGACCGCTCCTCGATAACCTTCCGCCCACGATACCGCCCCTCCCACTCCGCCAGCATCTCCAACCTGAAATACCCCTCCTTCACCTCCTCCACCCTTTCGGGATTTTCAATCACCCCCTCCCCGTGCAACTCAAACGCCCGCCGACAAGCCCTCAGATAATCCCTCACCCCAAATCGATCGACAAACTCAGCTTCCTTCAGCCTTATCACTTCCATCTCTCCTCAGGGTGGTCACAATCTCCCAACGGAACAAAGGATTGGTTTCGAAATTTGACTGAGCGGAGGGCCGCCGGGGTGCCGCAACGGATCCTCCCGGGTAGGCCTTCGCTACGCACGAACTAGGGAATCAAAGAAATCACACTTGACACCGCACCCAAGCGCGGATACATTTGATCCAGTGCACAAAAATGCACTTAACAAACGAGCACTGGAGCCACGCCATGACCTTCGAAGACTACGCCGACAGATGCGCCCCCGCTTTTGCCCTTCTCAGCACCGCCTATCTGGGCATCCGCATCGGCATCGCCCTGATCCTCACCTGACCCCTCCCAGTAAAGCCCCCCGGGACGCTGCCAGCGGTCCGTGACCCCGGTCGCTCCGGCCGGGGTCACCGCCCTCACTCCCTGGCGCTCCTGAATCAGCCCCTCCGCACCACCCTTAAGCACGCTCTAAAAGCTTGACTAAATAGATGAATTTTCCTTCATTTCCTAGCTGATTCGCAGATGGATAAGTCGGCCTATTCTGGAGAGACCCCGGCGCGGGAAAAGGTCCTGTGGCTGCTGGCCAGTTCAGCCGGGATCATCCTCCTGGCGGCCGCTTTCTGGCAACGGCCCGAGGCCGAGTCGGAGTTCAGCCAGCCCCTCGAGTCTTCCCTCCATCTCGAAGGACCGATCCGCGTCGAGATCCTCAACGGTTGTGGCATTCCCCAGGTCGCGGCGCGCCTGACAAGAAAGGCGCGATCGCTTGGCCTGGACGTGATCCACGAGGGCAACGCCGAGAGCTTCAACTTCCTCCACACCATGGTGATCGGCCGCAGCGGCAGTTCTGAGAAGGCCGATCAGGTGGCCTCGGTACTCGGCATCGGCAACCGAATTCAGCAGATTACCGATGACGCCTACCGCCTGGCTGACGTCACCGTCGTTATCGGCCGGGATTTCCGGCAACTGAACCTGCTAGCCAGGGTCAACTAGCTTGAGTATAGAGATGACCACATCCCCTGCCCCAACCCCGATAGAGCCGATCGTCGGGATCCTCCAGGACAAGAAGGCGCGCGATATCGCCCTTCTCGATCTGCGCTCTTCGACTGACACCACCGACTACTTCATCATCTGCACCGCCACCTCCGACGTGCATGTCAAGACGCTGGCCGACGAGCTGGCCGCAAGAATGAAGGAGCAGGGCCACCGGCCCTGGCACGTCGAGGGCTACAAGACCCGACGCTGGATCCTGATCGACTACGTCGACCTGGTCGTGCACGTCATGCGGCGCGAAGCCCGGGAGTTCTACGCCCTAGAACGGCTCTGGGGCGACGCCTCGGTCACCCACTACGACGACGACCTCGAACCGGCCGAGGAGCTCCCCGAGGACGAGACCGAGTTCGCCTTCTCGAGACCCTGATGCCGGTACTGACCATCACGTGGCGGGACGGAGCCCTGGATCTGATCGACCAGACGCGCCTGCCCAACGAGCTGGTGCACATCACCTGCCGCGATGTCGAAACGGTAGCCGAAGCGATCGAGCAGCTCCGCGTCCGCGGGGCGCCGGCGATCGGCATCGCGGCCGCCTACGGGGTGGTCGTGGGTGCCCAGCTGGCCGCCGACAAGCAGCCAGACGCCTTCCGCGCCAGCGTGCTGGAAACCATCGACCGACTCGCCGCAACCCGGCCCACCGCCGTCAACCTGTTCTGGGCACTGGAGCGCATGCGCCGGGTCCTCGACGACTCTGCCCACACCACCAACGGGCAGATGGTCGACAGCCTGCTCGCGATGGCCACCAGCATCTTCGAGGACGATCGCGTCATCTGCCGCCAGCTCGGCCGCAACGGCGCCGAGCTCCTCAACGACGGCGCCACCGTGATCACCCACTGCAACGCCGGGGGCCTGGCCACCGCCGACTACGGCACGGCCCTAGGCGTGGTCTATGCCGCCCAGGAAGCCGCCAAGAAGATCACGGTCTATGCCGATGAGACCAGGCCACTGCTCCAGGGCTCCCGACTGACCGCGTGGGAGCTGATGGAGAGCGGCATCGACGTCCGGCTAATCTGCGACAACATGGCAGCCGCGGTGATGCACCGCGAAGACATCGACTGCGTCATCGTCGGGGCCGACCGCATCGCCGGCAACGGTGATGTGGCCAATAAGATCGGCACCTACGGTCTGGCCATCGTCGCCCGCGAGCACGACGTCCCATTCTACGTCGCCGCGCCCGTCTCCACGGTCGACACGTCGCTGCAGACCGGCGCGGAGATCCCGATCGAGGAGAGGAGGTCGGAGGAGATATCCCACGGTTTCGGCCGCTCCACCGCTCCGGAAGGCATCGAGGTCTACAACCCCGCCTTCGACGTCACCCCCAACAAGCTGGTCACCGCCATCATCAGCGAGAAAGGCGTCGCCCGTCCTCCTTACGGACCGACGCTGCGGCAGTGGGTCAACGAAGATGCCGCCGACAACTGAGACCGCGCGGCAGGCGGGCCTGATCGCAGCACTGGCGACCTTGCTCGGATGCGCCGGTACGGCTCCCGATCCGCCTGCGGCATCCTCCGAGACAAACGCCGCTCGCGCCATGCGCGAGGAGTTTGACCCCCGTTCGATCCACGAAGACCTGCTCCTCATTCAGCCAAATTTCCCGCGGCCCCGGGCTGCAACTTCGACGCCGATCGCGCCGACTGCTGGCGCTTCCGAGCCGTCGCTCCCGACGGATCTCACAGCGATGGATGAGCCGGTCCCGGCACCGGACCTGCCGTTGGCCGAGACTGAGACGGACCCGCCCGCCGTGCTGCCGGATCCGGCGCCTACTTCCCAGCCGAGCTTTAGGGTCGAGACGGTTACCGAGCACGTCTACCGCGTTCAGATCATGGCGGTCAGCAACGAGACCGTCGCCCGCGAGCGTGCCGAGAGCCTCCGCCAGCAGTTCGACTCCCCGGTCTTCGTCAAAGCTCAGGGACCGCTTTTCGTGGTTCGCATCGGCAGCTGTGCCACGCGTAGCGAGGCCGGCGCATTGAAGGATAAGGTCGCCGCCATGCACAGCGACTATCGGGAGGCGTATGTGCTCGGCGTCGACGAGACCCGCGAGTTGCGTATTCCGGAGGTCGCCGATCCGATTCCAGCGGCGCCCCCCCGACCGGACCCCGAACCCGAGCTCGCGCCCGCCTTCGGCTGGCGCGTCCTCATCAGCCAGTTCCTCACCAACCAGGACGCAGTCAAAGAACGGCGCAAAATCATGCGTCAGTACAAACGCGAGGATGTCGACGTGAGCTTCGCGGCGCCCTGGTACAAGGTCGAGGTCGGTCACTTCGCCATCGACGAAGAGGCCAAGGCCCAGGAGCTGGCCGAATTTTTCAAGAGCAAAGGCTACGAAGCCCTCAAGGTGCGCAGCGAGGTGCTCCTGCCGAAGATGGGGCGTTGACGGCTATGCGCCCAGTCAGCCGCACCCTGTCGCGGGGCCTGGTCGCGCTCGTGGCAGCACAGCTTGCCGCCTGTGCCTCCTGGCGCCAACCCACGGTGGATCCCGTGACCGCGGCACCGCTCGATAACCCCGCGATCGAGCCGCGCACCACACCCGAGTTCCTGCACGGACTGCGCGGCGCCCGCTGGCTGCTTATGCGGGCCCAGGAAGCCTTTGCCATCGACCGCGTCGAACAGGCCCGTAGCGACCTGGACGAGGCCTTCCACATCCTGGCCGAGCTCGAGACCGACGACACGGCACTCGAGCCCGACCAGCGGCGACTCGAGACGCTCAGCATAACCGTCGAGGAGACCTATTTCGCGCTGCTGCCCCGACTGGAGCGGCTGTCGCCCGGCAGCCCGCTCGTGCTGCTCTTGGAAGGACTGTCGGAGGAGAAGATCGAGGACCTGCCGGAAGATGCGGCGCCGCTGGTCCGCATCCACCAGCTGCGGCAGCACTGCGACCTGCCGATCGATGCCAACCCCAGAGTAGCGGCCAGCATCCACTTCTTCCAGACCCGGGGCCGCGAGACCTTCGCTACCTGGATGCGTCGTTCCGGACGTTATCGCGACCTGATCCTCGACGTGCTGGCGGAGGAGAATTTGCCGCGCGATTTCCTCTACCTCGCCATGATCGAGAGCGGGTTCAACCCGCGGGCCTACTCGCGCGCCAAGGCAGTCGGTCTCTGGCAGTTCATGGAGGCTACCGGCCGGCTTGAGGGTCTGCACAAGACGTACTGGGTCGACGAGCGCCGCGACCCGGACAAGTCGACCCGTGCCGCCGCCCAGCATCTCAAGGGACTCCACCGGCACTTCGGCGACTGGCGACTGGCGGCGGCAGCCTACAACAGCGGCCGCGGTCGCGTCTCGCGAGCCATCGAGAAGGCCGGATCGCGCAGCTTCTGGGACCTCCAGCTGCCGCGGGAAACCGCCAACTACGTTCCCCTGCTGATGGCCGCCACGGTGATCAGCAAGGACCCTGAGGCGTTCGGCTTCGAACTCGAAAAGCCCGATCGGCCGTTGCGCTACGACGTGGTTCATCTCCCGGATCCGATCCGTCTCGCCGCTGCCGCCGGCTGTGCCAACTGCGACGAAGCGGAGCTCAAGGAGTTGAACCCGGAACTACGCCGGGGCTTCACGCCGCCACGCAACGACCTGCCGTACCGCCTGCGCGTCCCGAAAGGGGCCAGCAAGAAGTTCATGGCCTGTTTCTCAAAGCTGCCCGAATCTGAGCGGCTGGACCTAGATGTGTACATCGTCCAGGCGAGCGACAACGTGTCGTCGATCGCCGCCAAGCTGGGAGTGACCAGCCGCACGATCATCGAGGCCAACAGTCTGCGAAACCCCGATCGCATCTATCGCGGCCAGCAGCTCTACGTTCCCATCGGCACCGGCCCACGCGTGACCGCAGACGGCAGCTACGTCATCCGCCCGGGCGACTCGCTCAGCCGGATCGCCGCCCGTTACAACGTCCATGTCAGCCAGCTGCGTCAGTGGAACGGAATCGAGGGCGACTTGATCCGGCCGGGAAAGAAACTCCGGGTCGCGGTCGCAGCCAATCCGTCTCTAAGCCAGGTGGCCCCCACCCGCCGAAAGGGCGGAAATTCCTACTACGTCGTCAGCACGGGCGAGACCCTCTGGTCCATCGCCCACCAGTTCGCCCTCGACGTGAAGACGCTGCGGGACTGGAACGGCATCCGGGGTGATGTCATCCGCCCGGGCCAGAAACTCCTGGTCAGTCGTTCCAAGCCCACGACCTACACGGTGGCCAAGGGCGACACCCTCTACAGCATCGCTCGCCGCTTCGGTCTCACCGTCGAAGCACTGGCCGATGCGAACGGCCTGAAACTCTCAGCCATCCTGCCCGCCGGAACGACTCTGCGCATCAAGGCTGTGAACTAGTGGATGTACTGCGCAGCATCCTGCTCCTGTTACTAGCTCACATCCTACAGACCACCTGGATCTACGGGATCGCGGTAGCCGACGTGCGGCCCGACTTGGTGGTGCTCATCCTGCTGTTCATCGCCCTGCACGCAGGCACCTTCAAGGCCACCATTCTCGGATTCCTGATCGGCTTCGTTCAGGACCTCAGCGTACCCGAAAGCCTGGGGCTGAACGCCTTCGTCAATTCGCTGGTCGCCTTCGGTGCCGGCTGGCTCCGTCTCCACATCGCCGGCGACAATCTGCAGGTCCAGCTGGGCGCCGTGTTCGGGGCGGCACTCCTGCACAACCTCCTGTTCTGCATCCTGGACAGCGCCGTTCCGTGGTCTCAAGTGCTATTCTACTGGGCCCGCTACGGGATCGGCTCAGCCGTCTACACGACCGTGGCGGGAGCGCTGGTCGGCGGCCTCCTGTACGTGCGTCGGCAGATGTTGCCGGCAGTCGACGCCCGTCGCAGCGAGGGATCGTGAGCGAGACCGATCAGGAGCCGCGCATCCGCGGCCTGGTGGCCGTCGTCGGTCTGCTCTTCACGATCCTGGTCCTCCGCCTGTTTTACTTACAGATTGCCACCTCCGAGGACTACCTGCGGGAGTCGGACGACAACCGCATCGACAAGATGCGGATCAAGGCGCCCCGGGGACTGATCATGGCCAGGGACGGGGAAATCCTGGCTCAGAACGGCGCCTTCTACACTATCTCGCTGATCCGATCGACCAAGGGTAACTTCGAAGCGGCGGTCAACGCATTGCACGAGGCCATCGGCGGCCCTCCAATCGCAGGCCGCTATACCAAGAAGAGTTCGAGCATCCGGCTTAAGCGGGATGTGGACTTCCGCACTGTCGCCATCGTCGAGGAGGTCCTCAAGGACGAGTGGCCGATGGCGATCGAGATCGAGGCCAAGCGAAACTATCCAGCCGACCGCCTGGCTGCCCATCTCATCGGCTACATGGGTTTGCCGCAGGAGCAAGAGCAGGCTGCAGACTTCCTCGGCATTACTGGCGTTGAAAAGCTGTACGAGCACACCCTGCGCGGAATCGACGGCGTACGCTTCGTCGAGGTCGACGCCCGCAATCGCATACGCCGCGACTTCCCCGACGAGGAGAAGCCGTCCGTGTCGGGGCAGAATCTGGTACTGACCATTGATTACGACATCCAGCGCGCCGCCGAGCACGCCCTACCCGACTCCGTGCCTGGCAGCGTCGTGGCCCTCGACGCCCGCACCGGCGCCGTGCTGGCGATGGTCAGCAAGCCGGCATTCGATCCCAACATCTTCATCTCCTTCCAGGATCAGGAGCAGCGGCTCCAGGTGATCAACAGCCCTACCGAGCCACTACTCAACCGCGCGACGAAGGGGACCTATCCACCCGGTTCCACCCTCAAACTCATCGGCGCCGTCGCCGCGCTCGAGACCGGGATCACCGATACCCTCAGCACATTCGAAGCCTGCGCCGGCTCGCTTCAGGTTGGCGACACGACCTTCCGCTGCTTCAAGCGCGACGGTCACGGCGAGCTGAACCTCCTTGAAGCGGTCGAGACCTCTTGCAACATCTACTTCCTCCACCTCGCCCAGCTCCTGGGCATGGAAACCTGGCGCGACTACGCCCAACGTTTCGGCTTCGGCGAGTCGACAGGCATCAACCTCTACCCCGAAGACGAGGCAGGGCTGCTCCCTGACCGTCAGTACTATGTCGAGACCGAAGGTTGGACGCAGGGGCACCTGATGAACCTGGTGATTGGGCAGGGAAGCATACTGACCACGCCGCTGCAGGTCGCCCGCTACACCGCGGCGCTGGGAAACGGCGGCCACCTGGTTTCTCCCCACATCGCCGGACCGGCCCCTGCGACCACGGCGATCCAGGACGTGTCCGACGCAACGCTCGACGTCATCAGGCGCTGCATGCGGCGTGTCGTCTACGGCAAGCGGGGGACAGGCAGGCGGGCCTGGGTCGCCGACGTCGAGGTTGCGGGGAAGAGCGGCACGGCTCAGGTGCCCAACCGAAACGACGACGCCTGGTTCGTCTCCTTCGCTCCCTACGACGATCCCACGATCGCCGTGGCCGTAGTGGTCGAAGGAGGAGGCAGCGGCGGCTTGGTGGCGGCTCCAATCGCCAGCAAGGTCATGGACGCCCACTTCGCGCAGCAGAGGTCAGCCCTGCTTCGCGAGGATGACCGACCACTCAGTCTGGCTGTGGCAGACACCGGGAATGGCCCATGAACCTGCTGCGCGAAACCGACACGACCCTGCTGGGCACGGCAGCTCTCACCGCCATCCTCGGCATCACGACCATCTACAGCGCCACCTTTCACACCGAGGCTGTCAGCACCCCGCTCTACGCCAAACAGCTGCGCTTCGCGATCTTTGCCGTGATTGTCGCGCTGGCCGTGGTCTACATCCCGAACAAACTCCTCTACGGCATTGCCTATCCCCTCTACCTGAGCAGCTTCGGGATGTTGCTCGCCGTGCTGATGTGGGGGACCGGCGAGGACGTCAAGCGCTGGCTCACCTTCGGATTGGTCACCGTGCAGCCCTCCGAACTAGCAAAAATCACAACCATTATCGCGTTGGCCCGTTACCTGGGAGACCGCAGCGGAGACGAGATCAACCTCGCCCGCACCGTGCTTGGAGGCACCTGCCTAACCTTGATACCCGTGGCACTCGTGGCTCGGCAACCCGATCTGGGTACAGCGGTTTCACTGGGTGCCGTGCTCCTGCCGATGCTCTACTGGGCCGGGATGCGACCGCTTTACATCTTCTGCATGGTGTCGCCATTGCTCAGCGTCGTTTTCTCCTTCGAGGAGGTCTGGCGCGTCGCAACGCCTTTCGTCTTTGGTGCTTTCATCATCCTAAGCACGGCGGCCATCCACTTCCTGCTCAGCCGCCTGTGGTTTACGGTGTCGATGGCGACTGCCAATCTCTCTGCCGGTCTCATCACCGTCTACCTGTGGGACCAGATGCGCGCCTACCAGAAGGCGCGCATCCTCACCTTTCTCAATCCGGAGAGTGACCCGCAGAACACGGGCTGGACTATAATTCAGTCCAAGATCGCGATCGGATCCGGAGGCCTCAGCGGCAAGGGTTTTCTGGAAGGCACGCAGACCCGATTCGAGTTTCTGCCCGAAGCCCATACGGATCTCATCTTCTCCGTCATCGGCGAGGAGCTAGGTTTCATCGGGGCCCTCGTCGCTCTCTCGCTCTTCCTCTTCCTGATCTGCCGGGCCCTCTACATCGGCTACGTCGCCAAGAACCGATTCTTCAGTCTTCTGGCCATCGGGCTCGCCTCGATGCTTACCTTTCACGTCTTCGTCAATGTCGGAATGACAATCGGCGTGATGCCGGTAACCGGACTGCCGCTGCCATTCCTCAGCTACGGCGGCTCCTCGCTCCTGGCGAACTTCACCGCCATCGGCCTGCTGCTGCACGTCTACAGTAATCGGCACGAGTACTGAGCCATGGGGACCACCGTCCGCCTGTGCAGCTGCTTGGCACTGCTGGGCACTTTCGTGATCGAAGATCCGTTCTACTGCTCGGAGACCCCCGATCACCGGCAACTCGCCATCGCCCACCTCGAGCAGGGCAATTTCGCCCAGGCCCTGATGTCGGCGCGGCGCGCCACCCGCCAGCATCGCGAAGACGGGTCGATCTTTCTGATCGTCGCCCTGGCCCACTTGGGCCGCGAGCGAGCGGACGAGGCCTTCGCCGCCCTAGCGCAGGCAGCGATCCTGGAGCCGGAAAACACGCAGATCCACGCCACCCTGCGCCAGATTTTCGGTCAGGAAGAGCGATTCGATGCTGCCGCCGACGTCTACGAGCACCTACTGGAACGCCATCCCGAGACCGCCGCCGGTCTGGTCGGGCTCGGCTGGGCTCTTCTGCGGCTGGGCGAGGAGGAGCGCGGTGCCGAGCGACTGCGCCGGGGCAGCGATGCGGGCGACTCCACGGTCTTCGCGCGGGTGCAGCTCGCCCGGCGCTACGCCGGCAGTGACAGCCTGGAGCAGGTCACCCGGATGTTGTCCGAGGCCGTAGAGATCGATCCGGACAACCTCGAGCTCCTGCTGGCGCTCGGCGAGTACCACCTGCGGAGCGGCGATGACGCAGCCGCAGTCGAAAA
>CAYWBJ010000154.1:0-6784 GCA_964456165.1 uncultured Gemmatimonadaceae bacterium
CGTACCGCTCCAGGTCCGCCAGCCCGTCGCGAATCAGGTCGTCGATCATGGCCGTCCGCGTGACTCCGGGTGACACGCAATTGGTCCTGATGTTGTACTGGGCCCACTCGGTTGCCAGCATCTCGTTGAGCTTGATGACGCCTGCCTTGGCGGCCGTGTAGGCCGAGCGCATGGGCCAGCCGCCCATGCCCGTTATCGAGGCGACGTGGACGATGTTGCCGCTGCGCCGCGGAATCATCGACTGGCGCACCACCGCCTGAGTCATCAGGAAGACGCCGGTCAGCAGGACGTCGATCTGCAGGCGCCAGTCCTCCTCGCGCACTTCCTCCGCCTTACCGCCGACAAAGACGCCGGCGCTGTTGACCAGGATGTCGATGCGGCCATGCTCGTCGACGATGCCCTGCGTCACCTCCTGGCAGGCGCCGCCGTCGGTGATGTCGAGCTGCACCGCCTGCGCCGGCAGGCCCTCACCCTGCAGCGCGGCCGCGGCAGCCTCTCCCCGCTCGGCGACGAGCTCGGCGATGACGACGCGTGCCCCTTCGCGCGCGAAGCGGCCGGCGATGGCCTGGCCGATGCCCTGGCCGGCGCCGGTCACCACAGCGATTCGATCCTGCAGATGTCTGGTCTCAGCCGACATCAGCTGCGCGATGCATCGCCGGTCCGGACTGCCTATCAGATATCCGTGGCGGGCGCGATTCTGCTGTCGGGGTTTCCCGCAGACCAGACGGTGGTCCGGCTTCCATGGCAGCCATGCTGCCTCCTCTCTTCACGGTGTCTGGTACTGTCCCTGGGCTCGAAGAGTGCTCTCGATGGCCATCGCGCGGTCACCGGCAGGGCGATCAACAGGGCGACCCTGCAACCGCGAGCCCGAACAGGGCCGGGCTCAGCTGCCAGGGCGATCCCAGCAGGAACCGCCAGACGCCAATGGCGATCGTTCCCGCCGTCATCAACGCCACCACGGCGCGATACCGAGCAGGATCACGAGGTAGAATCCGAGAGCGGCTATTTCGATTGAGGCGTCGTCCGTCAAATCCCTTCTCGCTCGCCCCTAACCGATCACGGCGCGCCAAACCAGCTGTCGCCCGGATGCGCCAAACCCGTGAAAGAGCTCGAGGCGGGCGCGTCTCATCGCCTCTCTGGCTCGCGTGTGTGGATGGGGCGACGGTCCCGTCCCGCTATCCGGATCGGGACCGCGATCTCGCGACTTCGTCCCCTTGCTCCTCCGCGACTGCAGCTCCGCCGTGAAGAGCGGGGCCCCAGTATTTCCATAGGTCCGGCGACACCTCATACCTCTCGAGCCTCCGATCCGGGTGATCCGGTGGCAGAAACCCAGGTATCCTCGGCGGTTCAGGCTCTTCGGCAGCGTTGGCATCCCGCGCGGGCGGCGACCACGGCGTGCCGTCCTGGTTGGGGAACATGACCGCCGGCCCCTGCTCGCGCATCCTCCGATAGCAATAACGCGCGAACTGCGTCACCCGCGGCTGCCGCGAGCCCGCAGCGTTGGCCGATCCGATGTGCGTGGTGAGGCCGTGGAAAAGCATGGCATCACCGGCTCGACCCCTCATGCACACCACCTCACCGACGCTGGGATCGCCGTCCAGAATCGCCCGGTGCCCGCCGCTCTTCACCGGCTCCGTAAACAGGTATGAGCCGTCGAACTGGTCCGGATGCTCGAGGAAATACCGGTGGTTGGCCAGGTGTGAGCGCGGCCAGTAGGCCGTGCCGCCACCTCTGGGGCTGTCGATGTCCCAGAGCAGCACGGCGAAAAACGCCATGAACCCGCCTCCCCAGCTGGCAGCGTAGCCATCGAGGTGACCGTCCGCCGGGGGAGTCCACTCCGAACCTGGTGCGTCCGGCAGGATCACCCGCGTCATCGGTTTCTGCGGTATCCACGGGATGCCCGCCGGGTGCGTGGGGGCGAAAGCGCCGCCACCGATCTGCTCCACGATGGACTGCAAGCTCGGCAGGTCGTAGAGACCGGGGCTGAATACGGGCCAGCCGCCCGCGGGCGCATACCGCCCGTTGGGCCAGGTGGCCGGGTCGTCTATATCGACGCCGGCGGCGGCGCAGGCGGTCCGTATCTGGGCCTGCCACCCCGCGAGCACGTCGCGCGGCACCAGCCCCGGAACGGCGACCGCCCCCTCCTCCTTGAACTCCTCCAACTGTTCTTGCGACAAGCACATGCAGGCCCCCGAGTCAGGCTCACAACCTTCCGGTTTGCTCATTCCATGCTCACATGGGTCCCGGGCGATTCTCTTCGTTTACAGCATCGCGACATCATTGTCGCCGGCGATTCCGCCGCCCCTGCAGCGACCGCCCACGGGAAAGATAAGCCGAACCCGGGTAGAGTCTCACCCCACTCGTCCGTTAGCGCCGCCGCGGTCGGTCCCGAAAGGCGTCGGCCTGGTGTCCAGCTCGCCCCGCGGCAAGAGGCCGGATCACGACCACAGTTCCCGCAACCGCGGCAGCAGGACGGTCGTTTCCTTGTCGTGGACCTCCCCCTCGAAGCGGTCGTTGACCTCCCGGATGCTGCGATCCCAGGAGGCCTGAAGCAGGTCGGGCAGGTCGAGCTGGTGGAACCGCGCTGCGAGAAAGCCGTCATCCGTCAGGCATATCTCGCGGAAGCCCATCGGGTAGCCGATGAGGCAGGCAGTGTCCACGATAAGGAAGTCCCGGTACATGCGGATGCGGTTGAGATGCCGGTGCCCGGTGAAGATGGCGACGATGCTCCGGTTCGCCGCGACGGTCTCCAGCAGCCGCTCCGCCCCTTTGACCATGCCCGCGCCCGGGTCGTCCCCCGGGCCGACGAAACCCGGCAGTACCCACGGGTGCAGAACCAGGATGAGCGCACAGCTTTCGGAAAACGCCTTCGCGGCAGCCTCCCTCAGCGCCCCGTCCAGAGCGTCGGTCCAGACGCCGTTGGGCTCTTCGAGCGGTTCTTCCCCGAACGGGTTGGCCAGCGCCAGCCGCAGCCGCGGGGCGACCTCGACGACATCCAGCAGCTCCGGCAGGTGAATCTGGTCGCGCAGCGGGCCGAAGGTGCCCCGCTCGGCATCGCAGTCGTGGTTGCCCGGGACACAGTGGAAGGGCGCTTCGAAGCCACGAAAGGATTCCGCCACATCCGCGACCGACTGCAGGTAGGTATCCCACGAGATCTCGAAAGCGCCGCCGCCGCACAGCAGATCGCCGCCGTGGACGACGAAGTCGGGCGCGATTGAGTTGATCGCCGGCACCATGGCAGCGAGGACCTTGCGGCTCTGCCTGAGCATCTTGGGCGGGCCGAAGTCCTTTTCGGCGGTGGGATGGTAGTGGCTGTCCGTCACATACGCGAATCGAATGGTCACGGGAGCACCTGTGTTGTTGTGATGTCGTGTAATTTCCGTGGCCAGGGTCGCGACATACCCAGTCCGCGAAGGGAAGGAGGAGATATCCGTCATTCATCGCGAACCCGGCGCGCTTTGCCTAGCCGCGAGCTCCAGGCAGATCCGTGGATTCCGGACACGACACGAGCCACAAGATATCTCATCCCCGGTCAGCGAGTCGCATCTGTCGGTTGTCGCACGCCGCTAATCTCGCCATCTTCGGGCCTCCCGAAAAAGGGTGATGGGACCAACGCCTGCCGGCGCCATAAACTTCGCGCCCCGTGGCCCTTTGGATAACCATCCCGACGCCCTCGATCACCTGCAGCAGACGCCGGCGCAGTTGGCGTCGCGGGCGCACTGAACTTTACCCGTTTCGGCGGAAGGAGGACTCATGAACATCCTCGTGATCGGCTGTGAATTCACCGGCAAGACAACCCTGGCCGCAGAGATCATCGAATGGTCGGAAGAAACGATGGGATCCAGCAGTCATTTCCACGACCACTTCACCATCCCAACGACCGAGCTGTCCGCCGCAGCGGCAGCCAGTTACGCGGCGGTACATCCCCAGGTAAAGGAGATGTTCCAGCGCTTTTCGATGACTTACCACCTGTCGGAGAGCTTCTACAGCCAGCCGGATCACAACCTGATGGGACTGCACATCGAGGAAGCGGTCTATGCCCCGCTCTATTACGGCTACGGCGGCCCCGACTCGCAGGCGCCCATCCGCAGCCCGGATGGCCAGCGCACGGAGATGGCCCGGCGGATGGAGGAAGAAATCCTGGAGCGCGCGCCCCACACCGTGCTGGTCCTGATGAAAGCGGCGCCCGAGGTGATCCGGGCGAGGATGACAGAAGACACCTACCCGGATGCGGAGACCGTCAAGCGCCAGTTCCGGTCTAAACCGTTCGGCGAGCCGACGCGGGGCGTCGTGCGGAACGAGGATGTCGAGCACGTCCTGGCCCGGTTCGAAGAGGAATTCGAGGCCAGCCTGATCAGAAACAAGCTGGTCCTCGACACCTCTGCCGCCACCGTCGCGGAGACCCTGGCCGAGTTCGTTGAGCAGGTCACGCCCATGTTGTCCGACGCCGACCGGGAGCGCAGAGCGCGGCACCGGAAGTAGCCCGGGGAGCACCGCGATGGCCGTAGACCAGCTGCTCATGATCGACACCCTTACCGAATCGGACGGCATCTTCGTCTACCGCATCGCCGGCGTGGGCCTCGACGCACCGCAGGCATTCGCCGAGTCGATCCCTCAATTCGGCGTCAGTAGGCCATGACTGCGCCCAGTCCGGACAAGGTACTGGTAACTGGAGGATCTGGATTCATCGGCCGCCGGGTGTGCCGTCTTCTGCGCGAACGGCATCTCCCCGTCGTCATCCTCGATGCCAAGCCCGTGCCAGGCGTCATCGATCAGCTGCATCGCGCCGGACCGGGCCGGCGCGGAGATCAGCTCACCGTAGTCGAGGCGGACATCACCGACCTCGACCAGGTCGAATCAGCCTTCGAGCGGAGCGGCAACATCTCGCGCATCATTCATCTGGCCTCCCTGCTGACTGCCGGGGTAGAGGATGATCTGGTTGCAGGCGCCCGCGTCAATATCATGGGCACTGTGAACATTCTCGAGGCGGCCGCAGCCAACCGGATGCAGCGGGGCATCATGGCCAGCAGCGAGGCCGTGTACGGCGACGCGCAGGACCGATACGGCGAGCGGCCGGTCCGGGAGGATGACTTCTGCGCGCCTCACGACCACCACTATGCCTACGGCGCCATGAAGCTGCTCGTGGAATATATGGGCCGTAAGTACGCCGCCACCCGCGATCTGAGTGTGGCCTGCCTGCGACCTTCCGTCGTGTTCGGGTTCGGTCGCGGCGGGGGCGGTCAGTCGTGGGCCGAGGTCTTCGCTACCAACCCGGCCGTGGGCAAGCCGGCAGCCCTGCCGTTTCCGGCCAGCAACCGCGACAATTGGATCTACGTCGACGACTGCGCCGAGCAACTGGTCCGATTGACACTGAAGCCGGCTCTCCAGCACTACGTCTACAACAGCGGCGGCGAAACGGTGACGGCCGCCGAACTCATCGGACTGGTCCGCCGGCACCTGCCGGATGCCGAGATCTCCGTCGACGAGACCCGGCCGCTCACACCGCTCATCGACGCGATGGACGGCAGTCGCCTCCAGACCGAGATCGATTTCTGCCCGCGACCGCTGGCCTCAGGTCTGCTCGCCCACATCAACGAAGCCCGCCAGGCCGCCGGTCTCGCGCCAAGGAACCTATGACTGAATACCGCTCCACTGTCGTCGGCAGCTATCCGCGCAATATCCCCGTAGAGGACACCCTGAAGAAAGCCACCATCTCCGACGACGCGGCCCTCGAGATGATCCGCTGGGCGGTCGAGGACCAGGTCTCCCTCGGCCTGGAAATCGTCGGTGACGGAGAGGGATACCGCGAGAACATGTACTGGTTCTACCAGAAGCGCATGGACGGCGTCACCATGGAGGAGATGACGTACAAGAGCTTCGGCGATGCGGGCTTCGGCATCGAGTGCGCCCGCCTGGTGGGAGAACTTGGCGAGACGGGTTGGCAGCTGGCGGGGAAGTGGCAGGTCGCCAGGGAGTCGGCGCCGGCTGACGTCCAGGTGAAGCAGACGGTGACCGGGCCCCACATGCTGTCGCGGTTCACGGTCAACGAGCGACCCGATCTGTACGAGGATGAAATCGCCGTCGCCCGTGCCTACGCCGACGTGTTGGCCCGCGAGCTGCTCGAAGTCGTCGAGGCCGGTTGCGACTACATCCAGTTCGACGAGCCCGTGCTGACCCTTTCGCCCGACGAAGCGGGCTGGGCGGCAGACGTGCTTAACGGGCTCATCGGCAGACTGCCCTCACACGTGCGCGTCGGCCTGCACATTTGCGGCGGCAACCCCCACCGCAAGAGAGTCTACTTCGGCAAGTACACCGACATGATCGCCGGGCTCGCCAGGCTGAAGATCGACGAGATCTCTCTCGAGCACTGCACCCTGCACTACGACCTGATGGAGCTGTGGCCCCTGTGGGACTTCAAGGGAGATCTGATGCTCGGCGTCATCGACCAGCGCAGTGACGAGATCGAGACACCCGACGTCGTCTGGCAGCGGACGAAGCCGGCGTTGGAGCACTTCAGTCCCGATCGCCTGCTGCTGAGCAGCGAGTGCGGCTGCGGGCACGTGCCCCTCGACATCACCCGGGCCAAGATGCGGGTGCTGGCGGAGGCCTGCAGGCAGTTTCGGGAATAGCTGCGGGCGAGCCGGCCGCCGGCTGCACTGTTTCCGGCGGACAGTGCCTGGCTCACAGTCTGCCCGAGGGCCATGCGAAAGGACGCTGGCCGTCGTGCCCGTAAGTGAAAAGCGCGGTGCGCCTCGGCGCCTCGGCCTCCCAGCGGAAGGCCCCG
>CAYWBJ010000155.1:0-43697 GCA_964456165.1 uncultured Gemmatimonadaceae bacterium
CAATGGCGCTAGTGTGCCAGGCAGCCGGGTCCCCCCTGCCCACCGATGCTGTCGGCGCTGTTGTCGCGGCTCGAAATTTTGCCTCCGGTTCTCTCCATACCAGCGCCACCGCGATTTGATGTCGGATCCCTGGTCGGCGAAGTTTCCGGGGGAGCCGCACCGAACGAGCGCTAAGCGACCAGGAAGACGAATGCCGACGAGAAACTGGGCCGGCAACGTAGAATTCGGGCCGGCGCCCATACGGGCGCCGGACACCCTCGGGGAGCTGCGCGAACTGGTGCGCTCTTCCCGCAAGCTGCGTGTGTTGGGCTCGCGCCATTCCTTCAACGACATCGCCGCCTCACCGGCTGTCCACCTCTCTCTTGAACGGCTGTCCCGGCCGCCGACCTTCGATCGGGAGCGGCAGACCGTCACCTGCAGTCCGGGCGTCACATACGGCGAGCTTTGTCCGTTGCTCGATGCGGAGGGGGTGGCGCTGCGGAATCTGGCCTCTCTGCCGCACATATCGGTAATGGGTGCGTTCTCCACCGCCACCCACGGCTCGGGGGACGGCAACCAGAACCTGGCGACCGCTGGCGTGGAGCTGGAGCTGGTAGCGGCCGACGGCGAGATCCGCCGCCTTACCCGGGACCTGGAAGGTGATGCGTTCAGCGGCCAGGTTGTCAGTCTGGGAGGTCTGGGGGTGGTCACCGAAGTGACGCTGGCGACAGTGCCGGCGTTCACCATGCAGCAGGAGGTGTTCGAGGATCTGCCGGTCGCCAGCGTCTACGAACGCTTCGACGAGATTACCTCCTGCGCCTACAGCGTCAGTCTGTTCACCGACTGGCGGGATGGGCTGGTTAACCAGGTTTGGCTCAAACACCGACTCGACGGATCGGCGGGCCGGCCGCCGGCGACCGAGTTTCTGGGTTCCCGGCCGGCGCCGACACACCGGCACCCGGTGACGGAGCTGTCGCCTGACCCGTGCACACCTCAAATGGGGCAGCCGGGACCGTGGCACGAACGGCTGCCCCACTTCCGCGTTGACCACACGCCGGCCAGCGGCGATGAGCTGCAGACCGAGTACTTCGTGCCGCGGACGCATGCAGTGCAGGCCCTGCAGGCCCTGGAGGGCCTGGCCGACGAGATGGCCGAGCTGCTGTGGCTCTCGGAGGTGAGAACGATTGCCGCCGATGAGCTGTGGCTGAGTCCGAGCTACCGGACGCCGACCATCGGCATCCACTTCTCGTGGCACAACGACTGGGAGGCGCTGCAGGGGCTGCTCCCAGTCGTAGAGGAGGCTCTGTTACCCCTCGAGGTGCGGCCCCACTGGGGGAAGGTGTTCACGCTGAAAAAGGAGCAGGTCGCCATCCACTACCCGCGCCTCGAGGAGTTCAAGGTGCTTCTGCGCGATTTCGATCCGCATGGGAAATTCCGCAACGCCTACCTGGATCGGTATCTTTTCGGTTGAACCCCGATGGCGCTGCCGGCCGCGGGCGACGCGGGATGCTGCTGTCCCAGCGGGCCGAATTTCCATACCCTCTGCGTCGCTTCCGTCGAGGAAAACCAAGAGAAAACCGATGTTACGCGCGTTGCTCGTTGCCCTTCTGTTGCCTGCCTGCGAGACCGTCCAACGGACCGAGCCCGTGGTCGAGCTCGCCGGTCGCGTCGGTACGGACAGTATCACTCTGGCAGGGGTGGACGCCCGCGTCCAGGTGGACGAACCGGAGACCTGGCAGATGCTGTACCAGGCGCGATCCCGGGCGTTGCAGGCGATCGTGGAGGACCGCCTGCTCGCCGCGGAAGCGCAGCGCGCGGGCGTCGGGACCGACTCGCTACTGGCTCGCGAGATCGCCGTGCGGGTCAAGCCGATCGACGACGCGGAGGTGACGGCCCTCTACGAGGAGAACCGGAAGCAGATGGGAGCCCGCACGCTCGAGGAGATGCGGGGGCAGCTGCGGAACTACCTGGCCGCCAACGCCACAAGCCGGGCACGGGCAGGCTACGTCGCGGACCTGGCCGCGCTGGCCGGCGTCGAAGTTCTCATCGAGCCGCCGCGCCGTCAGCTGGTCGTCGGCGCCGCGGAGCCGGCGAGGGGTCCGGCCGACGCCCCCGTGGTGATCGTCGAGTACTCCGACTTCCAGTGTCCTTACTGCTGGCGGGTGCAGACCACCCTCGCCCAGATCGGGGAGACCTATGGCGACCAGGTGCGCCACGTCTTCCGCGACTTCCCCCTCGACATGCACAAGGATGCCCACCGCGCCGCCCAGGCCGCTCAGTGCGCCCATGAGCAGGACGTTTTCTGGGCCTACGGCGAGATCCTGTTCGAGAATATGCGACGGCTCGGCGACGAGCATCTCCAGCGCTACGCGGAAGAGGTGGGCATGGACACGGCGAAGTTCGCCGAATGCCTGGCATCGGGCCGCTATGTGCCGGCCGTCGACGCTGACCTGGCCAGTGGCAAAAAGCACGGGGTCACGGGTACGCCGGCTTTACTCATCAACGGTCGGTTCCTGTCGGGCGCTCAGCCCCGCGCCGTCGTTCGCCAACTCATCGACGACGAGCTGCGGCGGGCGGGCCTGGAGACGCCCTGAGCAGTTAACGCCCCGATCCGTTGGGCGCACCGCAGCCTGCTGCGAGGAGAATGGCGATGAGGTTCAACGACGCACAGCTGGAGGAGTATCGCGAGCGCGGCTACGCGGTTGTCGACTGCCCCTGGCCAGAGCAACTCACCGAAGCGTGTCTTGCGGCCGTGGAGAAGGTCGCCCGGGACCCGTCGGAGGGTCCGGAGGATGGCAAGCGGAACCACTTCCGCCTGCGACCGCAGATCACCGACTCCTTCTGGTGCGCCCTCGATCACTCCCTGCCCTTCATGCGGATTATACTTCATCCTGAGATCGTCGAACTGGCCCGCCAGCTGACCGGCGCGCGCGACATCTATCTACGCAACGGCGGCATCAATGAGCAGGCGCCCAACCGCTCGGTGGGCTGGCATGTCGACGGCGGACCGGGTTGGCCGGAATTCATGCACTACTTCTCCGGCGCCTCACGGGAGAATGGGTGCCTGCGCATCGTGCCCGGCAGCCACCGGCGAACACCCGACGCCCTGGAGGAGGAGGCGGGCGGGCGCCGGGCGGAGAGGGGGATTCCGGGTTCACGCGCCGACGACGGCTGGGAAGACGTCGTCCTCGACGAGGAGATCTCACTGGAGGTGGGACCGCAACAGGTGGTCGTGAGGGAAGCCTGGCTGTATCACTCCACCTGGCTCAACCGCAGCGCCGAGGGCCGGTACATGAGCCACTGGCTCTTCCATCCCCACACCATTGACAACCACCGGTTCACCTGGGGCGACTACCTGACTCCGGCGTTGCTCGAGGTCCTGACTCCCGAGCAGCGCGAGGTCTTGTGGCTCGACCGCAAGTTCGACATCGATCCGGCCTACGAGGAGGAGAGGGCGCGCGAGCTGGGACGTGTCGAGTGGGGGATCGTTTGAGAATGGCCTGGTGAACCGGGGGACCGTGAATCGTTCGCGGTCCCCCGCGCCCCGTGAGGCTGATTGACGCGGCAGCTCAGGCGGCTGGCAGATGTGCCTCGTAGAAGCGCTGCCAGTTGCCGTACATGATCGCGGCCACGTCCTCATCGCTGTAGCCGCGCGCGCTGAGGATCGGGTCCAGCCGCTGGTAGTCGGCCACCGTGTCGATCTCGTACGGCGCCCCGTCAACGCCCCCCTGTCCGTCCGTGTCGCCGCCGATCGCCGCGTGACCGGCGTTGCCGGCCAGCTGACAGACGTGATCGATGTGGTCGGCGAGCGTCTGGAGCGTTACGGCTTCCCGCGGGAACACGTCGCGCCGGGCCAGGGCCCCGGTTCTGCTCCAGTCGATAACCGGTTCCGGATAGGACATCCAGGTGTCCATCGAGGCGCCGATGACGCCGCCGCGCTCGATCACCGCCCTGAGCTGCTCGTCGCTGAACTGGCGCTGTCCCGGCGCCAGGGCCCGGCAGTTCTGATGACTTGCCAGGATGGGCCCGGCATAGTGCTCGAGCGCTTCCCAGAAGCTCTGGTCGGCGATATGCGTCATGTCCAGCAGCATGCCGCAAGACTGCATTTCCCGCAGCAGCGCTGGGGCGTCGCCCCGCAGTCCACCCTCGGTGCCGGTGCCGTGGGCGTAGGTGCCGGGCCCGTAGTGGGTGAGGCTGGCGACCCGAACCCCCAGCTCCCACCACTCGTGCACCTGTTCCGGGTGGAGGATCGGATCGGCGCCCTCCATGCCGAGCAGGAAACCGACCGGCAGCGCGGCGCGGTCCTCCTGCGCCTCCCAGCTGGCGATGTGCTCCCGCAGCTGCGCGCCCGTGGTGAGCAGCAGGCCTTCACCTGCCCGCGCCAGGGCCTCGTAATAGGCCAGTTGACCCCGCGCGGCGCCGTAGGCGGCTTCAGCCCCGTCGTAGCCGAACAACACGCTGCCCTCGTAGCGGCGCCGGACGGTGAACTTCATCAATGCCGCCGTCACCCCTGCGCGGCGCATCTCGGGCAGGCTGGCAAATGCCACATTCCCGGGGTTGTCATCCCGGGCCCGGACCTGGTCCAGCGGCAGAGTCAGGTCCCGGTTGAGCTCGATACCCCCGTATGCCATGGGGTAGTCGCCGTCGAATATCAGCATCGGATGCCTCGCTTTATGGGGTGGCTGCTAGAAGTCTTCCAGGCCGAAACGGTAACCCCGGATCTGGGCCAGCGGCGCGTCGTCGTTGATGTAGTTGGCGACGAGAAAACGACCGGGATCGGTCTCGACCCAGCCGGTGTAGCCGCTGTCGGCGTAAGGACTGGTGTCCACGTCCAGAGGCAGCAGCAGGCCCTGCTGCCCGGAGCGGTCGGGGCAGAGGGCACTCTCGACCGGTTCCAGGAAGGCGAAGGTGTGAATCGACGTGCCGCCCATGCCGATGACGAGCTCGGTGTCGGTCTCGATCATGCGGGTGTTGCGCTGGACCCGGGCGATGAAGCGGCGGTTGGACTCGGAGCTGGAGGTCTTCGGAATCACGATGCCCCGCTTGGCGATGCGAGACGCCCAAGTCTGAGGGCTCATGTCGACGCGCCACTGGCAGGGCAGGCCGTAGCGCCCGGTGATCAGGATGAGACCGTGTGCGGTCAGGCCGGCGATCGGCATGCCGATGGCGGCGGGATTGAGCGTGGCAAACGGGCCCTCCCAGGAGGCGCCGCCGTCGCGGGAGATCAGCTTCTGCAATGGGTGCCCCGAGTCGGTGCGCTCGTAGGAGATGATTTCGCCATCGGGCAGGTGCAGCATGCTGGCTTCGTCCAGGTCGAGATCGCAGCCGGGGGCAAGGTCCGCCGGGTCATCCCAGGTGGAGCCCCCATCGCGGCTGACGTTGAGCGACTGGTAGAGCCGGTCGGTATCGGAGTCGCGCCGGTTGGTGGCCAGCAGCCAGCGCCCGTCCGGCATCTCGAGCACCTGGTCGGGGCAGATTCCCCCGACTGCGGTAGGGACCGCGTCGGAGAAGGTCGCGCCGCCGTCGGCGCTGAAGAAGAGCAGGATTCGCGCGTCGTTCTCGACGCCCCACTCGCCGGGCGGGTAGGCGTAGGTGTCGCACAGCAGCAGAACCCGGCCGTCGGCCAGCTGCTGGATCTTCGGGCAGTTCCAGGTGCGCATCACCCCACCTTCGCGGCGCTCGTCGGCGAGTACCTGCCGGTCGGACCAGGTTCGGCCGGCGTCATCGCTGTGGCGGACGATCAGCCGGCAGAACTCGCTGGCGACGTGGCCGTTGCTCTCGCGATAGGCGATCAGGATCCGGCCGCTGCTGGTGCGGCAGAGGTGAGGGAAGCATTCGTAGGCGCCGTCGTCGCGCGAGATCGTGAACTTCTCGATGGGCACGGTATCAGGTCACCGCGTAACAGTCTTCGTAGGAGCCGCGGCGAAAGCGTTCGAGATCCAGAACCGCGGGAAAATAGTGCCAGGCGGTGCTGAAGCGGGGCCGATCACTGTTGTTGACGCCGGCCCCATGGAGGGTGTTGGCCGAGAACAGCACGACGGTGCCGGCCGGGCATTCCACCAGCAACGACTGTGATTCGTCCACCTGGGTCCAGTTGCCGTGGGCGTAGGTCCCGGTGCCGGCGTTATGCTCGACCAGGTGCCCCGAGACGTGGCTGCGCGGCAGCAGCCGCAGGCAGCCGTTGCCGGCGTCGGCTGCGTCCAGGTAGATGCCGCAGCTGACGACCCGGTCCGAGTTGGTGCCGAAGTAGTGGTTGTCTTGGTGCCAGCCGGTGGAGGTGCCGCCGCCGGGCAGCATAGGGAAGAACTTGGAGCCGAACATGTTCAGCTCCGGGCCGACGAGGTCGCCGACGCGCCCGACGATCTCCGGATCGCGAGCGAGCTCGAGCAGGCCCGGCTCGACGACGCAAAGGCCCTGTACCTTGAACAGGCGGCCGGCGACAGTGTTGCCGTCAGCGTCCGGCTGCAGGTTGAAGTGACCCTCGTTCGCCGCCATCGTCGTGGCACGCTCTACCAGGGCCTGCAGCATGGACCTGGAGCGGGCCAACTTCGCACCGCGGATCAGGCCCGGGAAGATGAGGTAGCCCTCTTCGCGGAAATGGCGGCATTGATCAAGAGTCAGTAGCATCTTTCGCGCTGGCGGCAGGGGGGACGCTTTGCTCTGCACCGACAGAATATCAGCAATAGGGCGCCTGCGTCCATGCGCGCACGTCCGGGGCCTCGGATGGGGGTTGACCGCATTCCCTGCCGGTGCGTTAATGCAGCCCGCTCGAGTCGTGCTCCCAGCCAAGGCCGGGGCCCCTCACAGACAGATGGAGCAGTGGAAATGGCAATCCATGAACTGAAGCTGGAGCAGGCCAATCTGACCGGCAGCTTCTGCCGCGACGACGACCCGGTCCTCATAGTGGATTCGGGCGACACGGTCATCTTTGAGACGCTCGACGCCGGCTGGAACCTGCGGGCGCCGGAGGTGCCGGGCGGTGACGCTCCCAAGGTCGAGCCGAGAGACCCCGAGCGGGACGGTGGACACTGCCTGTGTGGTCCGGTTCGGATACGTGGCGCGGAGCCGGGGATGGTGCTGGAAATAGCCATCGGCGAGATCCGGCCCGGAATCTGGGGGCGCTCCTATGGTGGTGGCTCGGCGAGTTCGATAAACACCTACATGGGCATCGCCGACCGGCGCTGCGACGTGCTGTGGCGCCTGGATGCCGGGACGATGACTGGTACGACCCAGCTCGGTCACACCGTCCAGCTGCAGCCCTTCATGGGCGTGATGGGCATGCCCCCCGACCTGCCCGGACGGCACAGCACCACGCCGCCCCGGGTCACCGGGGGCAACCTGGACCTGAAAGAGCTGGTGACGGGGACGACTCTGTTCCTGCCGATCGAAGTCGCGGGGGGCCTGTTCGCGGTGGGGGATGGTCACGGTCGACAGGGCGACGGGGAGGTTTCGGGTAACGCGATCGAGTGTCCGATGGAGCGGGTGGAGCTGACGTTCAGACTGCGCGACGACATGGCGATCGCGGTGCCGCGGGTTCGCGCCCGGAACGCCTGGCTCACGCTCGGGGTCGATCCGGACCTGCACACCGCCGCCTGCCAGGCACTCGAGGGTATGCTCGATCTCATCTGCGGACAGCTCGAGGTCGAGCGCAGCTATGCGATCGTGCTGGCCAGCGCCGGCGTCGACATGCGGATCACCCAGCTGGCCAATGGCACGCTGGGAGTCCACGCGGTGCTTGCCGACGGGGCGATCGGCTCTGGGCAACCTTCCTAGTTCTGACTTCACGATCCTGAAGCGAGGGCCGGGATCATTCTGAGGGGCTTGGCGGCCAGCCCGTTTGACCAGCCCGCCTGACCAGCCCGCTTGACCAGCCCGCTGGCATGCCCAATTATGCTATGTACTAGCCCGCTCAGCAGGCCACCGAGCCTTACCAACAGGAATGAGAGAGATGGCATCGCAGACGACCAGTTACCGCGCCACGGCGTTCGCCGATTTCAGGCCGGAACACGCCGCCCCCGGCGGCACGCCGGAGCGGATAGCCCATCTGGTGGAGCACGGGTTCGTGATCATCGACGACTTCGTCGGGAGCCCGTGGATCGAGAAGTTGAGAGATGCCGGTCGCCGGGTGACCGAGGCGTGCGCCCCGGAGAATGGCTACAGCGTGATCGACTGCTCGAAAGGGTACGTGCACCGAGGCCGCGAGCAGGAACCCTGGGCGATCCGCGGGCTCGGCCATCCCGCCTTCGGAGAGCCGGTATTCGCGGAATTTCACGGCTCGGACGAGCTTATGACCTTCGTCGATTCCTGGTGCACAGGAGGCGCTCCGCCGGACGAGCTGACGATGGGGACGATCCTGCTCTGGTGCAACCCGCGCCGGTACGAGAGCGGACCGAGCTGGCACCGGGACGTGACCTGGTGGGGCACTGGCGAGGCTTATTTCTCGCAAAGGCACAAGCAGGAGGGGACGGAAGCCTACTCCGAGGAGGTCGAGCGCCGGCGGTGGGACGAGATACGGGAGGGCAATGCCAAGAGTATCGCCGAGCGCAACAGCGCGAGTATTTTCCTGGCCCTGGTCGACGATGAGTGCCACGAGGTGATACCCGGCAGCCACGACCGCTGGCGCACCCCGTACGAGCACGACGTCCTCCTGCCGCAGGCCATGAAGGAGGCCGGCGTGCCCCACACGCCGAGCTGGAACGGCACCGACCCGCTGCCGGGCCAGGTGGCGATCAGGCTCAAGCCGGGGCAGGCCTTGATCCGCAATGGCAACAATATTCACACCGGCCACACCGTTCCTGACCGGGAGCGCAACACCCTGTCGATCGGCTGGTCGAAGTGGTCCGGGCCTTCCGACAAGGAGCCGAAGGTGGCTGACGCCCGCATCGCCTGGCGGCTGGACCCGGCGGTGCGCGAGGCCCAACCGCACGAATGGATGAAGCAGGCGTGGGATCGGTGGGCGGTGACCCAGAGGCTGGGCGACACCCTGGAGGACCGCTACGCCGGGTTCGATGTCGAACGGATCAAGGCTGGCGAGGTGGTTGGCTGGAGGAGCGAGCTGGAACGCCGGGCGGCCGCCGCCGGCGACGCCTGGGAGCCGTTCCAGACGGTCGACTGAACAAGCCGGAAATTTCCATCGACGCATACGAGGCCCTATGAAAATCAAGTCGATTCGCGCCGTGCAGGCCGGACTCCCAAATCCATTCCGCCCCGAGCCGGCGCGCCGGTTTCAGACGGCGCGCCGGGCCTCTTGGATCGAGGAGGCCCGGGTGGCCAATCCGGTGAGCCGGTACCCGCGCTACAACCCGGTCAGGTCGGAATGGATGCCGGAATGGAGCGGTTTCGGCTGCCTGGTAGAGGCCGAGGACGGCAGCTGGGGTTATGCATCGGCCTGCCACGGCCGGCCGGTCGCCGCGATGATCGACGACTACCTGGGACCGCGGCTAGAGGGCGAGCCTTGCCTGGCGCCCGAGAAGTGTTACGACATGATGGTGCGGATGGGGGCGCCCCACGGCGCCACCGGCATGCACGCCTACGCCGTCAGTGCCATCGCCCTGGCTCTGTGGGATCTGAAGGGCAAGCTGCTGCAACGGCCGGTCTACGAGCTTATCGGCGGACCAGCCCGCGACGAGCTGTTCTGCTATTCGACCGGGGGCGACACCGACTGGTACATGGAGCTGGGATTCAAGGCCACCAAGCTGCCCTGTCCCTACGGTCCGGCCGACGGACTCGACGGGCTCAGGAAGAACGTGGAGATGGTAGCGTCCAGCCGCGAGCAGGTCGGTGACGATGTGGAGCTGATGCTGGACTGCTGGATGGCGTTCGACATCGAGTACGCGGTGCGGCTAGGGGAAGAGCTGCGGCCTTTCAAGCTGAAGTGGATGGAGGAGGTCCTGCGCTCCGAGGAACTCGACGCTCACGCGCAGCTGCGCCAGCGACTGCCCTGGCAGACTCTGGCCACGGGCGAGCACTGGTACACCACGACGACGTTCCAGCATGCTGCCAGCCGCTACCTGGTAGATATCCTGCAGCCGGATATCAACTGGGTCGGCGGCATGACCGCGATGATCAAGATCTGCGCCATCGCCGAGGCGGCCGGGATCTCGGTGATTCCGCACGGCGGTGGCAATACCCCCTACGGCCAGCATGCCTGCTTCGCGCTGCCGGCGATTCCCTGGACCGAGTGTTTCGTGGCGACGGCGCCCGGGGTGGACCCGCGGCAGGCGGGTGGCCTGCCGGGTGTGGCTGTTCCGGAAGGTGGCAGGATGGTGCCGTCGGATGCGCCGGGTTTCGGGGTCGAGATCGCGAAGGAGCATCTGAAACCCTTCGACTACGGCGCGCAGGACTGAATTCCACTGACGGCGCGCAACCGCAGGGTGGGTCGGTGATTCCGAGGGATAAGCGAAGATGTCCACATCACCAAAACTGGTAGTCTCCGGCACCCCGCACGAGCGGGGCCGACAGCATGGCGAACAGGCCTCGGAGCAGGTGCGGGGCGGCGTCGAGTTCTACGTGCGCCTGTGGGAGGAGAGCACCGGGGGCAGCAGGGAGGAGGTGCTGCAGCTGGCCAGTGAGTTCGGTCCCCTGATCGGCGCCTTCGACGCGGCGATCCTGGAGGAGATCGAGGGCATTGCGGCGGGTTCCCGTGTGACCGTGCCGGAGGTGCTGCTGGTCAACGCCCGCTACGAGCTGATGATGGCGACTGTGTTCGGCGACGGCGATGGAAGCGTGCCGGGGGAATGCACGTCCCTGGCGGCGGAACCGGCGGCCACCGGCAACGGCCATACCCTGATCGGGCAGAACTGGGACTGGGCGCCCGAGGTCGGCGACCGGTCGGTGCTGCTGGAGGTGCGGCGCGACGACGGACCCGACGTCCTGACCCACGTGGAGGCCGGCTTCATGGGCCACAAGGGACTCAACTCGGCCGGCCTCGGTATCTGCGCCAACGCCATGTCGTCGAACCTGGATCGCTTCGCACCGTGCGTGCCTATGTGGATCATCGCCCGCGGGCTGCTCGGCTGCGAGACGATCGACGCGGCCGCGGCCGTTGCCGAGCGGGCGGAGCGGGCAGCATCGATCAACTTCATGATTGCCTCGCGCTGCGGCGCGGCGGGAGCTCTCGAACTGAGTCCGGTGGACGTCAAGCTCATCGGGCCCAACGCGGCGCGGCTCTCCCACACCAACGTGTTCTACGGTCTCGATCCGGCGCGCGGTTTCGTGGACAGGCTCGCCGGACGCTACCCTCAGTTCTGCGACCGCGACCGCCGGGCTGTCGAGCTGATCGAAAATGGAGCGCTGGGTGTCGCGCAACTGCAGCAGATGCTGCGGGACCACGCCAACCGACCCGAGTCGGTCTGCCGGCACGCGGAGGATCAGAAGCTCGAGAAGCCGACCGACATCCCCCTGCAGACCATTGCCTCGGTGGTCATGGATCTGGACGACGGCAGGATGCTCCTCGCCGACGGTCCACCCTGCTGCACCGAATATCACGAGCACGTACTCGGCGGAAACGGAGGGTTATCGTGATCATCAGCAACAGCTTCGAACGGGGGCCGGAAGGGTGGTGCTCCTACGAGTATCACGCCAGCATGGTGGCCGGCGGGCAGAACATCTTCATCCTGACCTCCTGGCAACCGGACAGGGGCGTCGGCAACGGCGGCTACGTCTGGGCTGACCAGAGCCGCTGGAGCGCGGATACCCCGGAGAAGCCTCTCTCGATTCTGCCGCTGATCCACTATCGGAGCTGGGTGAACGAAGACCCGGTCGATCTGCGCGACGCGGAGTTGGCGGTCTACCTTCGGGGTGACGACCTGGTGCTGGACGGTGCGGAGTGCTACTTCTGGATCCACAATACCGGCACGCGTTGGCACTGCAACGCCCATCCGATCGAGATCTCCGACGGCCGCTGGGCCGATCAGCCGCAGCGGCTGAAGCTGGTGGATGATCCGGGGCAGTGGTACATGAGCTGGTCCAGTACTCCGAACAAGCCGGCAGAACTCAACCAGGTCATGGGCGCGGCCGCCAGTTACGGGTTCTCGTTCGTGGGGTTCGGGAGCGAAGTCACCGGCAAGTTGTCGCTCGGTGGCTTCGAGATCGTGCGGCACGAGTAGGCGCCAGCCCCTCGACGCCAGCTTATCTAACCTCGTAGTCGCAGAACTTGCAGAGCTTGCGCTGCTGGTGATAGTAGACCGGCAGGTTGTTGCTCCAGCCCCGGTACTCGTCGTGCCGGCCGCACAGCCAGTAGAACATCTCGGCTACGTCGTCCCGGGCGCGGTGGCCCTCGCGCTGGTAGGTGTGACCGGTCGGGGCGTGATGGGCGTGGGCCAGCTCGAACTCTTCCTCGACTATCCAGTCACGCACGGGCGAGTTCCGCCGGATGTACCAGTACTTGAGCAAATGGCGCGTGCCGGTGGCAGTGGAGCGGGCGCGCCGGTGCCAGACCGAGTAGACCGTCAGGATGATGGAACCGGCCGGCGCCGCGGTCATGACCGTGCCGCGGATGTCGCTGTAGTGCTGCATGAAGGGGGACTGGGAATAGAGCATGTGGGAGCCAGGGACGATCTCCGTCGGCCCGAGCTCGGCAGGGGTGTCCTGCGGGTAATAGAAGACCTGGAGGCTGTCGAGCTCGTGAGTGTGGGCTGAACCGCCATCCCGGTGCCAGCCCTGTTCAACGCTGGGGCCCTCGGAGCGGTGGTTGCACAGCATCGGCGCCATGAACTCGAAACCCTCGCCGAGCAGCGAGCGGATGGCGCCGGCAGCGACCGGGTTAAACAGAACATTGTCGACGAACCAGTCCTCGCCGAGGATGCCGGTCGGGGTGTGTTCCGCGTGCCTGGCCAGGAACTCGCGGGCGCGCTCGTTGACGGTGTCGGGCACCACGCCTTCGAGGACCAGGTAGCCGCTCTGACAGAACTCCAGGACCTGGGAATCGGTGAGAGTCGGCTTGATGTCGTTTCTTATCATGCGCTGGGTGGCGGATGCCGGGGAGTTTAGCGGTCTTCACCCCCGACCGAGGGCCATCTTGGGAAACCAGGTGACCAGCTCGGGAAAGAGGATAACGATGGCGAGCCCGATCAGCTGCAGGACCACGAAGGGGATGATGCCGCGGTAAAGGTGGTCGAGCCGCACGTTGGGTGGGGAGACGCCTTTCAGATAGAACAGGGCGAACCCGAACGGCGGTGTGAGGAATGAGGTCTGCAGGTTGATCGCCACCAGCATGGCGAACCACAGGGTCTGATCCCCGACGGTGGCGAACATGGGCCCGAAATCCAGCTTGCCGACGATGGGTCCGAAGACGGGCAGCACGATCAGGGTGATCTCGATCCAGTCGAAGAAGAATCCCAGCAGGAAAACCACGCCCATCAGCACGAACAGGATCCCCCAGGAGCCGAACGGCAAACCCAGCAGTGCTCTCTCGATCACGTCCTCACCCCCGAGGGAGCGGAAGACGTAGCTGAAGGCGGTGGCGCCGACGACGATCATGAAGACCATCGCCGTGATCTTGGCAGTGCGATGGGTGACGTCCACCACGGTCTCTCTGTTCAGCCGCCGGTTGAACCAGGCTAGCAGCACCGATCCGAACGCCCCGACACCGGCCGCCTCGGTCGGTGTCGCCCAGCCGAGAAATATCGAGCCCAGGACGATGACGATGAGGAACAGGGGTGGGAGCAGCGTGCGGACGACCTGGCGTACCAGCGTTCCCAGCGGGATCTGCAGCTCTTCTTTCGGCATCAGCGGCGCCAGCTCGGGCCTGGCGTAGGAGAGGATGCCGATGTAGAGGATGTAGAGCCCGGACAGCAGCAGCCCGGGGAAGACGGCGCCCAGGAACAGGTCGCCCACCGAGATCGACAGCAGGTCGCCCATGATCACCAGCATGATGCTGGGCGGTATCAGGATGCCCAGGGTGGCCGAAGCGGCGATCGTACCCACCGACAGCTCGATCTGGTAGCCGCGCTTGAGCATGGGCGACAGCGCCAGGATGCCCATCATCACCACCGAGGCGCCGATGATGCCGGTGGAGGCGGCGAGGATGGTGCCCATCACGGTGACGGCCATCGCCAGTCCACCGCGGACGCGACCGAGGAGGATCTGCATGGTGCTCAGCAGGTTCTCGGCCACGCCGGAGCGCTCGAGCATGATGCCCATGTAGATGAACATGGGGACGGCGACCAGCAGGAGGTTGGAAGCGGCGCCGCCCCAGGCCCGGAGGACGATGTTGTAATACTCGATCGCCGAGAAGTGGCCGAGCATCATGCCGATGGCGCCGAAGCCCAGAGCCACACCCGGCAACACGAAGGCGACCGGGTAGCCGGAGAACAGCAGCAGGGCCAGGGCCAGGAACATCGTCAGAGCGAGGACTTCCTCAACGTACATCGTCCCCTCCCTTCTCCTCTTCGCCGCGGATGATCAGAATCTGCTTCGCGACGGTCGAGAGACCCTGCAGGGCCAGCAGCATGAAGCCGATGGGCAGGGCCGACTTTATGACGTAGCGATAGGGCAATCCGCCCGGCGCGTCCGAGACCTCGTTAAGCAGGTAGGAGTCCACGACGAACTGGGTGCCCAGGTAGACCATGACGATCGAGTACGGCGTGAGGAACAGCGCCGCGCCGATCAGCTCGATCCAGGCGCGCGGTATCGCGCCCAGCCTGGCGCGAAAGATGTCGACCCGGACGTGGGCGTCGTCGATGTAGGCGTAGGCGGCGCAGAACAGGAACAGGACCGCGTGCAGGTGCCACTCCAGTTCCTGCAGGGTGACCGAGCCGATCGTCAGAAAACGGCGGGTGACAACGTCGACGATGACGATGGCGATGATTGGAATTGCCAGCCAGGCCGCGGCGCGGCCAATCGATCCGCTGATGCCGTCGAGGCGGGCGGACAGGGCGCCGAGCAACTGCACGATCAGTCGGCGGGCGCCGGTGCCGGGACGCGGGAGAGCGCGGCCCACTCTGCATACTCGGCGCGGAACTCGGTGTAGGATTCGTAGGCCCGGGCGAACTTGGCGTCGGCTGCCGCCTCCTCGGCGAGCACCTCTTCGGTGGCCGCCCGGTAGGCTGATAGGATCTCCGGAGTCCAGGAGTGCACCTGGACTCCCTGCTGCTTCATGTTGGCCAGCGCCTGCCCCTGTCGAACCTCTCCCAGCGTCAGACCGCGGATGATGGATTCCTTGCAGCAGAGCTCGATCAGCTGCTGGTCCAGCGAGGAGAGCTCGTTCCAACGGTCCATGTTGATCATGAGCTCGATGATGGAGGACTGCTGGTGCCAGCCAGGGAAGTAGTAGTGCTTGGCGATCTTGTGGAAGCCGTAGCGCTCGTCGATGCTGGGCATGGAGAACTCGGTGGCGTCGAGGACGCCGCGCTCTAGGGCGGGAAAGATATCGCCGGCGGCCAGCAGCTGCACCGAAGCGCCGAGCTTCTGCATTACCTTACCGCCCAGGCCGAAGAAGCGGATCTTCATGCCCTCGAGCTGCTCGACCCGCTCGATCGGCTCGCGGAACCAACCGGACGCTTCGGGCGGAATCATGACGCAGGGGGTGACGAAGATGTTGCTCCCGGCGTAGATCTCGCGCCACAGCTCCAGGCCGCCGCCCTCGTAGATCCAGGCCATGTACTCCAGGGCATTGGGCCCGAATGGCACCGCGGTAAAGAGGGCCGCCGCCGGTACCTTGCCGATCCAGTAGCCGGAGGAGGACCAGCCGGCGTCTACCGCGCCCTTGCTCACTGAGTCGAAGATCTCGAGCGCGGGCACCAGCTTGCCGGCGTCGTAGTACTTGACGCGGATGCGGCCCCCGGAAACCTCTTCGAGCCGCTTTGACCAGAGCGGACCGGCCTCGCCGACGATAGGCGTGGTCGACGAGTACGCGCCGGCCATCTTCCAGCTGACGCGCTGCTGGGCGTCGCCGCCGGCGTCTCCTCCCCGTTCCTTGCAGGTGGTGAGGCCGAGCAGTGCGACGGCGGCGGCCAAGGCGAAAGTGCCTGGCAGGCGGTTCATGCTGCACCTCTCTGCGACAGTCGATACCCGTCGCGGCTGCTGGTTGCCTGGGTGTAACCGACCGTAACATCCAACGGCAGGAGCCGCGGTCTGTCAATGGACCTTCACCGGTCTCGGGGGCTGCCTGCGTAAGCGCCGGGACCGAGGCCTTCAGGACTCCGGGTCGCCCGCGTCCAGCTGGGGGGCGCGGAAGTGCTGCGGACAGGCCGCGGCGTAGGCGGCCGCGGCGGCGAGCACGCGATCCTCGCGCAGCCGCGGGCCGACGATCTGCAGGCCGACAGGTAGACCGGCCACGGTGAAGCCGCACGGGACCGACATGGCCGGCAGACCGGTAACCGAGAAGGCGTAGGCGGTGAGGAAGATGTCGTGGAAGACGCTCTTGCCGCCGGTAATCGCCGGCAGCTCCTGGTCGAGGCGAAAGGCGGGCGCTCCGACGGTGGGCGTAAGGATGTAGTCGTAGCGCTGCAGGAACCGCCGCACCTGGTGCCAGTACCCGGTGCGGAGCCGCTCCGAGCCGGTGACGGCGCGCACGTCGAGCTCGAGGGCCTTCTCGATCTGCTGCAGCAACACCGGGGTCATCGACTCCTTGTGGGCGTCGTACCGATCGGCGTAACGGGCGATCATGCCGAAGCCGCGGGTGCCGCGGATGATCTCGGCAAGCTGCGTCGGGTCGAAGAAGTCTTCCTCCACCTCGCAGCCCATGCCGGCGAAGTCGTGCGCGGCTGCCCGCACCAGGCTGGCGACCTCGTCATCTACCGGCACGAGGCCGCGCAGGTCGATGCTGAACGCAATCCGCTTGCCCCGCATGTCCGGTGCCTCGCGCGCGGCAGCGGCCAAGTCGAGGTCCTGCGCCGGCAGCGACATGGGATCGCGGTCGTCGGGGCCGGAGAGGGCCTCGAGCAGGAGACCGACGTCGGCGACGTCGGCGGCCATCGGACCCTGCACGTGGGCTACCAGGGTGTCCCAGCCGAACTCGGTCGGATAGAAGGGGACCCGACCTGGAACCGGACGGATACCGGCGATGCCGTTGAATGCGGACGGGATGCGGATCGACCCTCCCAGGTCGGTACCCAGGCCGACGGGAGCCAGCCTGGCGGCGACGGCCGCTCCGGTGCCGCCGCTGGAGCCGCCGGACGTGCATCTCAGGTCCCACGGATTGCGGGTAGTACCGAACAGGTGGTTGGTGGTGTTGATGTCGTGGGCGAATTCGGGCGTGTTGGTTTTTCCGAGCAGGAGGCCGCCGCCGGCGCGCAGGCGTTCGACCGAGATGGAGTCTTCGTCCGGCACGTCGTGCTCGCACAACCTCGAGCCGAAGGTCGTGCGCAGGCCGCGGGTGAAGAGGTTGTCCTTGACCAGGAAGGGAACGCCTTCGAGGGGTCGGGCGGGCTCGCCGGCGGCGAGGCGCCGGTCGAGGGCATCGGCTTCCTCGAAGAGCCGGTCGTTGATGGTGCAGATGGCGTTGACAGCCGGGTTGAGGGTCTCGGTCCTGGCGAGCGCGGCTGCCGCGACGTCGCGGACACTCAGCTGGCGCCCGCCAACCGCAGCCGCCAGGCTCGTGGCCGGCATCAGGGCGATTTCATCAGTCATGGCTCTTGTCCCGTCCTGTTCAGGGCTCACGAAAGTTAGTTTGCCTCACGACTCCGGATGACCGGGGGAGCGCCGGCGACCTGCCTGTCTCTCCGGAGTGTCGACCGGAAGGGCGTGTGGGCCACCGGATCGACGGTGCCGAACCGGTTGGCCTGCATCTGCTCACACCAGAGCAGCAGGACGTGGGGTCTGGCGGGCATGGGCATACGAGAAGATAGGCAAACCCTTGACTGGCAATCCACGATCCCGCAAGCTGAGGCGGCCGGTACTCGAACGCAGGAGGATGGCGATGAGCCGCACCCACGAAGTGATGTTCTACACGGACGGACGGCACAGTAGCGTCTACCTATACGAACCGCCGATGGGGGCGAAACAGTACGTCGAGCCGATCGACGAGCTGGTCGATCTGGGCATCGACACTATCACCTACGCGGTGGGAGACTGCAGCGTCCTGCTCTACGCCACCAAGGTGGGTGAGCAGTGGGGTCACAACGTCGACCTGACCGACCACGACATCTGGTGGCGGGCGGCCCACAACGCCCGGCTGATGATCGAGAGCGGCACTGACCCGCTGCTCCTGGTCTGCGAATACGCGCAGCAGCGGGATTTCCAGTTCCTGCCGAGCCTGCTGCTGAACATGATTCACACGCCGCATGACCGGGTCACCAACTGCCGGGTCGCCGACTTCACGACCGATCACCCGGAATGGCGGGTGGGTGAAGAGCCGGACCATCCGCGCGCGCAGTACGACAACCCGGATCGGCTGTCATTCGCGGTACCGGAGGTGCGCCGTGACCGGCTGGCGGTGATCGGCGAGCTGCTCGGTGATTACCCGACCGACGGGATCGAGCTCAACATGGACGACTATGCCCCCTTCATCGGTCGCGGTGAGGCGGAGGAGCAGACCGAGACGATTACCGAGTGGATGCGTCAGATCCGCGGTTTGTGCGACGCTGCGGCCCAGGCGCAGGGACGGGACAAGCGCCTGGTCGTGCGGGTTGGTGCGACCCTGCAGGGGAACGCCGAGATGGGGATGGACCTGGAGGCCTGGATCCGCGAGGGCATCGTCGACGCGGTGATCGGCATGGCGGTGGTGGGGGAGTTTCACAACGACACCTCCGGGCTTCGCGAACTCGTGGCTGCTGCGGCAGGCACCGATGTCACCGTTCTAGCCGGCATGAACTCGACCAACTCGCCGGAGCATTCGCGCCCGGTGGTGCGCGCCGCGGCGGCCAATGTCTACGCGGCCGGTGCGCAAGGTGTGCTGTTCCACACATACTACCCGGCGGGCAGGCGCTATCCCTACGATGACGAAGCCACCGGCAGGTTGCGATACATGGGCCATCCGGACCTGCTGGCCGGCTTCGACAAGGTATACCGGTTGGGTATTCCGATGCACCCGGACTCGGCGCCTGCCTACGGGTTGCAGGAGCAGCTGCCGGTGGAGGTGGAGCCGGCCGCGGCCGCCGTGGCGGTGTCGATCGAAGTCGGCGACGACGTGGCCGGCCGTGCCGCGATCGGCGAGCTCTGGCGCTGCGAACTACGGGTGCTCTTGCAGCATCTGACCTACGAGGACGTGGTGCGGCTGTGGTGGAACGGGGCGGAGATACCGGTCACGGCATGGCGGAAGGCGGACTGGACCTACCAGCTGCGGCCGCGTCCGGACTATGCGGTCAACGGTTATCGGCTACACGTAGATCTGAAACAGCTCGATCTGCTGCCGCGGACCGGGATCAACAGCCTGCAGCTGGAGGCTGTCGACAAGGACCCGCAGCTGGTGCACCAGATCACGCTGGCGGATGTGGAGCTGGTAGTGGAGTACCTGCCGCATCGGAACGCGCTGCGGCAGGATGAGGAGTTCCTGGCCTGACGGCGACCCGGCCAAGTTACCCTTTGCCGGTGGGCATGACCTTCTCGGTCCAGTCCAGTCCCGCCTCCTCGAACGCGCGGATCCAGTCGAGGTGGGAGCGGGCGACGCTGTCGGGCTTCTCCCGGCTGCGGGCGATGAAACCGGGCTTGTGCGTGCGGCCGGTCGGCAGGCCGATCCGGGAGTAGCGGGTATCCAGGCTCCAGCGCACCGAGTCAGTGGTGTGCGGCAGCGAGCGATGGAGCAGCCGCTCCATCGTCATCAGGGCATCTCCCACCGCAACCTCGCAGGTGACGATCTCACCTGCGGGCAAATCTTCCTCGGCGACGCCGTGGTAGCGGGGGACGCGGTGGTCGTGGGGCAGCAAACCGGCCTGGTGGGAGCCGGCCAGAACCTGCAGACAGCCGTTTTCCGCGGTCGCATCGACCAGCGGAATCCAGAAGTTGACCACCAAAGTCTCGCCGGCTTCCTCGGGGTTCAGGTAGGCCAGGTCCTGGTGCCAGGGCACGATGCCATCCTCCAGATCGGGCAGCTTGGGACGCAACACCGTCTGTGGATGAGCGAAGATCTCGGGGCCGATGAGCGACTCGGTAGCGTCGAGCAGGGAGGGCCAGGTCCGCAGCCTGAACATGCCGGCGGTCTTGTGGTGTTTGCCCTGCAGCCGGTCCCAGAAGAAGAGGTGGTCCGAGCAGGCCCGCGCCGCCAGGGCGAGACGCTGGTCGAAGGGGGCATCCGGGAAGGTGTCGCCGGCGGCGAGGCAACCGGTGTCGACCGCCTCGCGCACCGCCTCTTCCACCTTGATTTCGAGCTCGGCGATGAATTCTTGCAGTGCTTCCGGGGGTAGCAGGTCGCGGGCGATGAGGTAGCCCTCGTCGCGGAAGTGTTGAACCTGCCCGGCGTCGATGCCGCTCTCCATCAGTAAGGTCTCTCCGCGGTAGTGAGTGCACACCAGCGCGAGGTGGTCAGCTCGTGGTACAACACCGAGCGCGCCGCGTGGGTGTCGATTCGCTGCAGGGCAAGCATGGCGTTGTGGCGGACGTAGCGGCTCTTGTCGCCGAGCAATGGCTTGAGGGAGGCCACCGCAGCGTCAGCTTCCGGCCCGATCTTGGCCAGCGCGAGGGTGGCGTTGAGGCGGATGCGGTGGTCCTCGTCCGCTAGTGCCGCAGCCAGGGCGGTCACGGTGCCGTGGTCGCCTGGCGCGACCGTGCCTAGGGCCTCGGCGGCGTTGCGCCGCACCCAGAAGCTGTCGTCGGAAAGAGCTCCTGCGAGTGCGCCGGCGGCCGGGAGGGATGGTCGTCCGATATCCCCCAGGACGTCGGCGGCGGCGGCCCGAACGCTCCACTGATCGTGGTTGAGGGCTGCAACCAGGTCAGGCACGGCGGTGTCAGCCAACGCGGCGAGGGCGTAGGCGGCGCTGATTTCGGACGGGTTGCCGCCCTGCACGTGGGCGGGAGATTTGGCCTGATTCGCCTCGGCGAGCGCGGGCGCCTGGGCGCAGAGCGCGGCGATCAGGGCAGCCGTCTCTCCGTTGGCGCTAAGGGTGTAAGCGGCCCGCAGCCTCTGGTCCTCATCCTCGTGGGAGAGGGCGGCCAGGTCGCCTCCCGCTCCCCCGCAATCCGGGTGCACTTCGCGGGCTGCCAGCCAATCCCAGACATGCCGGGCGATCGCCCCATCCGGCGCTCCAGCGTCCGGCTGCCAGTCGAGCTCCGCGCAATCCCAGCTCGGTGCCAGTGGCTCGGTCATGCGCAGGAACTGGAACTTTAGCATGTAGCGCATCCGATCGCTGGTATTGGCCGTGGCGCGATGCCAGGCGTCGAAGTTGAGCAGGATGACGCTGCCGGCAGGTGCGGTCAGCTTGAATTCTTCCTCCGTCGCCCGGGAAGGATCGGTGTCGGAGGTCTGATTGTAGTGCTGGCGACGCGGCATGACGGCCGACGGGCCCATGTCGCAGGTAACGTCCTGGGGGTAGTAGAAGGCCATCAGCCAGCGGAACCGATGGTGGCGCACATTCTGATCGTAGATGTAGTCGTCCTTGTGCCAGTTCTGATCCTTCGACCCGGCCGGGTGGGTGTGGCAGTAGCGGTGCGGATGCATGCTGAAGCCGGGGCCCAGGAGGCTCTCGAGGGCACCGCTTACCGGGGGGCTGTCGAATACCTGCTGGATGCCGGGGACCAGGGGCAGCAGGTTGTTGCCCGGGTTCCCCCCCTTGTCGAGGACTTCGTCCAGCTGGCGGCACACTGCCAGGTGGAACTCGGGTGGGTGGTGGGACTGGATGATAAGGTAACCGTCGGTGATGAAATCGCGGACGGCCGCGTCGTCGAGCAGTTGCCGGTCGGAAGTAGTCGTCATGCTAGCACGGCCTGACTGAGGGAGAGGGTGTGGCTGTCAGGATCGGCGGACAGGCGCCGACTTCCACCTTCCGCACCCGCAGGTCGGTGCTGTTGGCCTTGCAGAGGATGGCGAAGGGGTTGTCGGGCTGCAGCTCCGGTTCGCAGGCGTCGCGGCAGAACGCCAGGGAACCGGCGGGACCGGCCGTGGCAGCGAAGGCGGTAATCCGGGATTGGGCTACCATCGATAGACTCCTCATGTCTCTGTTGGTTTTCGCCTCACTCGAATGCCGCCGGGGCGCAGCCATCTACTTACCTCGACGCCAGGGCGCCTCGTAGCCGCTGTGCCGCGCCTCTGCTACCGGCTCGGGCTCCTTCACCGCGCCAGTGCGCCAGGACTCCACCGGCTCCCAGCCAAGCAGCTCCCCGGCTTTGGCGTTGGACAGGATCGAGGCGAATCCATCGAGCGGCTGGCGGATCTCGACTCCGGGGTACTCCCTGGCAATCGCCTCCGCCGTGGGGATCTCGAGGACGGTGTCGCTGGCGTTGATGAAGAAGGCCTCGTGGCCGTCCAGGTGGCGCTCGATGCCCAGCCGGCAGGCGCGAGCGGCATCGTGGCGGCCGACCCAGGACCAGAAATCCATGGCCTGGTGACTCGAGTTCTGTTTGTCGCCTTTTTCGCGGTAGGCACGCGCGGTGGGTGGATCCCAGAGGGCGTGAAACCGCATGGACGCGATCTGGGCTATCTTGCCGCGTCGGACGAAGGCTGCGGCCATCTGCTCTCCCAGCCACTTGCTCTGGGAATAGGCGTCCTGCATGCGGGTGGGATGGTCCTCGTCGACGGGCAGGTATTCGGGGGGAATCAAGCGGTCGCCGAAGACGGCACCAATCGCGTTGATCGAGGAGGCCATGACGACGCGCTCGACGCCGTTGATCTCGCAGGCCTCGAGGACGGCCCAGTTGCTCATCATGTTGGTGCGGAAGAGGCTGTACTCGGGCTCCGTCGTCGGCGACGCGATGGCCGCCATGTGGATGACGGCATCGGCCCCGCGCGTGGCGGCGACGACTTCGCCCAAATTCTCCGCATCGGTGCGGAGAAAGGTGGCTCCCGAATCGCGGTAATCCGGACCGGGCGGCCGTTGGTCGGCGTTTACCAGTTCGTGCCCTGCGGCGGCACACTCCGCGATGATGTACTCACCGGCGCGACCGGATCCGCCGACGACGGCGATGCGCATGGGTTGTCCTGACTCAGTCGGTGTCGGTTGAGTGCAGAAACAAAGGGGGCGTGAATGCAGGGGTCAACTCCGCCCTTTCCGGAGACGGGCCAGCACCATCTTCCTTGCCGCGGGGGCGAGGTGGAAGGCGACCGTCACTTCGCTTTGGACAACAGCCTCCAGCGCCGGCTACGGTCTCCGTGTCGGCCGCCCGCGTTGCTGCGAATATGTCGGTAATGAGTGGACCCTCCTGGTCTGCATTCACGGCCGTCCAGCGCGGACGGCGCCAACTCTGCACACTGGCGGGCGTTGCGGCGGCGCCCAGGTAAGGATATTCTCGATGCCGTCAAGTCACCAGCAGGCGAGACCCTCGAGGTAGTGCCGATGCCGCTCACCAACGCCCATCCGGAGATGGAACGGACGCTCCAGTTCTTTCCGGTCGAGAACCAGGCGCCGCGGAAGCTGTCGCGCGAGCAGATCTCCCAGTTCAATGAGGCGGGTTACATTTGTCCGCTCGACGTGTTCGCGGCGGAGGAAGCGGCGGCCAACAGGCGGTATTTCGACGCCATCATGGACCGGGCGAGCGCCGCCGGTCACGATAGCTATTCGCTCAACGGTTGGCACCGGCACTGCCGGGGCGTCTACGATCTGCTGCACGAGCCGCGCATCCTGGACTACGTCGAGGATCTGCTGGGGCCGAACCTGGTGAGCACCATGACCCACTACTTCTCCAAGGAGCCGGGCGACGCACGGAAAGTGAGCTGGCACCAGGACGCCAGCTATTGGCCCCTGACGCCGAGCAAGGTGGTGACCGTCTGGCTGGCGATAGACGACGTGGACATGGAGACCGGCCCGATGACGGTCATCCCGGGATCGCACCGGCACGGACAGATCCCGTTCGAGCACAGTACCGAGGAGGAGCGGAGTGTTCTCGGACAGACCGTCCCGGATCCGCTGGGGTGGGGGGGCGAGCCGGTCGCTTTCACCATGAAGGCGGGGCAGATATCGATCCACACCGACCTGCTGCTGCACGGCTCGGAGCCGAACCGGTCGCGCCGCCGGCGCTGCGGGCTGACCCTGCGCTACATGCCGCCGGACGTGCGCACCGGCAACCCGGGCTGGGCCAAGGGTTTCGTCTGCCGGGGAGAGGATTCGAGCGGCTACTGGGCAAGCCTTCCGACCCCCCAGGGAGACGAGGTGCCACCCCGCTCCTGACGGCAGCAGCAGCCCCGCGGACGGTGCGCTGTCCGGGGCAGGAAAGCCAACTATCACGCGGTTGTTCGGGAAGCGCTCCGAAGACGGCAAACGACAGGAGAAATCATGGCAGTAAAGGTCAACTGGCGGGATGTGACCCCCAACATCGCCCACAACACGGCCATCGTCTGGCCCGTTCTCGGCCCGGTGGGCACGGCGAGCGGCTCCTACAGGGCAACGCCGATCCGGGGCTACACCGGGATCACCCGACACATGATCCAGCCCCGCATGTCTGGCGACTACCACGTCCACTACGACCGCGAGCAGGTCTACTACTTCACCGACGGCTGCGGCAAGCTGAACATCGACGAGGTCATCTACGAATGCCGGAAGGGGGACGCGGTCTGCATTCCCCCGACCAGCTACCACCAAATGATCAACGACACCGACGACTGGCTGGTGCACCTGATCATCAACGGCAGGCAGGTGTCCGAGGAAGAGCAGGAGGCCAACAAGAAGATCATTGCCGCCTCAAACGCCCACGGCTCGAAACAGCCGATCGCCCACCGCCGCTGGCTCGACAGCATGCCGGGCGTCTCGCACGGCGCCGCGCTGCTATGGTCGATCTTTGCTGCCAGGGGCACGCCTGACCGGTCCTACACCGAGGCGCCGCTGGAGGGGGTGCAAAAGATCACGATCCATCGCCTGCAGCCGCGGCTGGAGACCGGGCCCCACAGCCACTCCGACATCGAGCAGGTCTACGTGTTCACCGAGGGCCGCGGCAAGATGATCGTCGGCGACGAGACGATAGACGTGGAGGAGGGGGACTACGTTTACTGCCCCCTGGATGTGCAGCATGGCCTCATCAACGACAGCGACGACTGGGTGGAGCACCTGATCATCAGCGCTGCAGTGGACTAGGGGGAATCATGACCGAAAGAGATGCAGGGAAGTACCGGGTAGGCATGATCGGCATCGGGAGGAAGGGAGCGCAGCACGCCCGCGCCTTTCGCCTGAATCCGAAAGTAGAGATTGTGGCCGCGGCCGACACCGACGAGGAGAACCTGGAGGTGTTCTGCGGGCGCCATGGGGTCCCGGGTTACGGCGACTACCGGGAGATGCTCGAGAAGGAGCAGATCGACATCGCCGGACCCATACTTCCCGTGCGCCCCAATCCCGGGGTCGTGATCGGCTGCGCGGAAGCCGGGGTCAAGGGCATCCTCTGCGAGAAGCCGCTGGCAGCTTCGCTGGAGGAGGCGGACCGGGTCGTCGACAGCTGCCGGAAGCACGACGTCCGCATCGGCGCCGGCGATCTGAACATGAACCTGCCGGCGTACCAGCAGGCTGCGGAGCTGATCGAGGCGGGCGAGATCGGCGAGGTCAGTAGCATCCATTTCTACGGTGGCAGCGGCTCGGAGCTCTCCGGGGGCGGTATCCAGACCTTCAGCCTGATCCGGATGTTCGCCGCCTGGGCGGATGTGGCCTGGTGCACCGGGTGGGTGGCCGGCGATCCGGTCAGCGACTACGACCAGGGTGGCGCCGGCTACTTCCGCTTCGTCAACGGCATCGAGGCCTTCATCAGCCGGGGGCCGGACGCGCGGGGCAGGGGCTTCGAGGTGCACGGCAGCCGTGGCCTGTTCCGCAGCACCGACGACCTCCTCCGCATGTACGCGGCGCCGGAAGGAACGGGGCCATCGTTCGAGAGCCTTGAGGAGATCGCGGGCCTGTTTCCGGAGACGAGCGTGATCGGGCGCCGCAGTTCGGAGTACGAGCCGGACGGCTGGCAGTGGCCCGGCGATCGCAACCTGGCGAGCGTCAACCTGTTCGTCGACTGTCTGGAGCAGGGGATCGATCCGCCCGGCAGCGGAGACAATGGCCGCAAGGTGCTGGAGATGGCCATCGGCGTTCGCGAGTCGCACCGGCGCGGCCACGCCCCGGTGCGGTTTCCGCTCGAGGACCGGAGCCTGCGCATGATTCCAAGCTCCTCCCGCATGGACTACAAGAAGCCGCAGGTCGGGCGCGATGCCTACATGGCGCAGATGGCGGCGCAGGTCAGGGACGGCAGCGCCGCGGGCTGATGCTCAGAGGGTCGAGAGAGCAACATCCAGCCGAACGCAACCGTGCGCTCGGCTGGCCGATGCCTCAGCCTGCGTCGATCACCTCCTGGGCCACTTCGGAGCGATCTTGGGGGTGGTAGCCGATTGCCTTGCGGCCGTGCTCGATGTCGTAGAGGGGCCAGTTGCTGTCGGAAACTCCGAAGACGCGCTCGTGGGCGATCTCCTCGGCGGTGAGGGCGGCCTCGAAGAGGAGGACGCAGTCGCCGTGGCTGAGCTGGTGCGGGTGCTCGGGCAGCGGACGGTTCTCGCTGAAGTTGCCGATGCGGACCGAGACCACACCGAGGCCGTGGCGGGAGGAGAACATGTCGCCCATCGCCTCGCCGAAGACCTTGGTTATCGTGTAGTAGGAATCGGGGTGGGTGCGCATATCGGCTGTGCGGGTGATGCTGCGCGGGTAGTAGGCGGAGGGATGGACGCCGCCGCGGCTGGCGAAGACGATCCGTCCGACGCCGTTCGCCACCGCCGCCTCGAAGACGTTGCGCGTGCCGGTCATCGACTCCATGGCCTGCTCCCACTCGCCGCCGACGTTGCTCAGGTGGATGGTCGCCTCCACGTCGCGGGAGGCGTAGTTGACCGCCTCCCAGTCGGTGATGCTGGCGACGACGTGGTCGTCGAGCTGGGGTGTCGGGGCTATGTCCAGCCCGCGGAACTGGTGCCTGTCCTTGAGATGGGTAATCAGGTGCTGTCCGATGCGCCCGGCAGAGCCGGTAATGAGTACGCGCATGAGGTCCTCCCGGTTTGCAGCGTGGTGTCGGCAAGCTAGGATAGGCGCGCAGCAGCGGGTGCGTCAAACGGAGGTCCGAGGGAGCGACAGGTACAACCCAAGGAGATTGCGCCATGAAACTGAAATCGGTCTACATGGTTACCGACATGGAAGGCTGCGCCGGCGTCGACGACTGGGATCCCCGCCACCGCGACGACGCGGCCCAGGCGCGGGGGGTCTACGACCGCACCGAGATCCAGCGCCTGCTCACCGGCGAGGTGAATGCGGCGGCCGCAGGGCTGCAGGCGGCAGGGGTGGAGGAGATCACGATCAACGACGGGCATGGCGCCGGCCGCACCATCCTGGTTGAGGAGCTCATATCCGGAGTCAGGATCGCGCGCGGGATGATGCGGCCCCATCCGCTGATCGGACTGCACGACGGCCACCAGGCCCTGGTGCAGGTGGGGATGCACGCGATGGCGAAGACGCCGCACGCCTGCCTCGCCCACACCATGACGCGGGACCTGAGCGTGTACAGGGTAAACGGCAGGGAGATCGGTGAGATGCAGTTCGCCGCCTACCTCTGCGGCCAGCAGGGGGTGCCCTGGATCTACACCAGCGGTGACCTGCATGCCTGCCGCGAGTCGGAGGCCTGGGTGCCGGGCATCGTCACGGCGGCGGTTAAGGAGGGGCTCTCCGAGTTGAGCGCCGTGCACATGGCGCCGGTGGATGCCCGCGCCCTGATTCGGGAGTCGATCCAGGAGGCGGTCGAGCAGTTCGGGCAGATCGAGCCGCTGGTGGCCGACAGCCCGGTCGCCCTCGAGGTCCAGCAGCCGACGCCACTAGAGCAGACCAGCCCGGGGGCCGAGCGCGTCGACGATTTCACCCAGCGCTGGACTGGTGACGATTTTCCCGAGGTAGTGCGGGCCATGCAGGCTGGGCGCCCGGGCTGAGCGGGCGCTTCAGCCTAGGTCGACGTCGAGGATGTAGCGGGCCGCGGGGGAGATCCGCTTCCAGGTGGAGAGGCGGATGTACTCGGCCTGGTCGAGCTGCTGGGGATGCTCCCGCGCGGTGAAGTAGCAGTGCAAGGCGCGGCGCGTGAGGTCGGCACTGGTGTTGAGCGTGCCGCCGTGCCAGGTATGGCTGTTGAACACGGCAACAGTGCCGGCGGGTGCGATGAGGTGCTCCTCTTCGGGATGGGGAGCTAGCGGATCGATGCCGACGTTGCGCGGATTCTGGCCCCTGTGGGAACCGGGCACGAGCCGGGTGCAGCCGTTCTCGCGGCTGAAGTCGTCCAGCAGCCAGATCGAGTTGCAGACGTGGAAGCGGCCGTCGTAATCCTTACCCCAGTCGGCGTGCAGCCCCTGCTGTCCATGGCCGGGCAGGGCGTCGCGGCCGTTGAGGGAGGAGAGCTTGAAGCCCCGGCCGATGACGTGGTGGACGGCGGCCAGAACTTTCGGCTGGGTGTAGACCCGGTCGAAGACCGCTCCTTTGTTGGGCAGGTCGGAAAGGCGGCGGGCGCCCTCTTCCTGGTGCACCTCGATGCCGGCGTGTTCCCCTTCCTTCGCGCACAGCTCTTCGTAGCGGTTGCGCAAGGCTGTCAGCCACACGGTGCCGATTGTGCCGCGGAGGAGGACGAAGCCTTTGTCGTTCAGGTCCTGTTTTTCGGTGTCGGTCAGGAGGGTGTGGTGGGCGCCAAGGGCGTGGAGGGCCTGGGTGGTGTCCATGGAATTTTCCAGGTGTTGGGGAATTGGAGATATGATACTTGGATATATGATAGGGTAAACCTGGGGCAGGGGGTTAGATCAAGGAGGGCCACCCCGGGGGAACGTTGAGTGCAGACTCCTCCTATGCCGGAGGAAGTTGTGTGGCTCCGTCTGATGGAGGAGAAGACCGGTAGCAGGGTCGGGTGTGTGATTCAGGGCTGAGAGTTATCTTCGCGCGCAGCTGGTGTTGATCGACAAGGGAGAGCTAGTGGCAACCAATGGGGCTCGGATAGGCGCAGAGCAGATTGAAGCGAACTTGGCCAGGGTGCCGCGGATCCGGTGGGCTCATCTGCCGACGCGGCTGGAGGAGTGGGAGCAGTTGCGGAGGGAGCTTGGGGGGCCGCGGTTGCTGGTCAAGCGGGAGGACACGACGGGGCTGGCGTATGGGGGGAATAAGGTCAGGCACTTCGAGTTCCTCCTGGGGCATGTGGTGGAGCGGGGTTTCGATACGCTGATCGCGACCAACAACTACCATTCGAACCACGCCCGGCTGCTTGCGGCGGCCTGCGTCAAGGCCGGTATCCGCTACATCCTGGTTTCGCATCTCGAGTTCGACCGGCCGCTGCAGGGCAATCTGCTGTTGGCGAAGCTGCTGGGCGGAGAGATTCACCGGGTGCCGGACGGCGAGGATCCGGTGGTCTGGGAGGAGCAGATCGCGGAGGAGGTGCGCAGGCAGGGAGGCAGGCCGTTCGTGGTGAACGGGGAGCCGTTCCAGGAGATCGCCGGGACGGTCGCCTTCGTCGGGGCGGGTCTGGAGCTGCGCGGGCAGCTGCAGGGACTGGGTGTGGAGCGCATTCACGCCTGGGGGCTGGCAGGCGCGTCCTTGCCGGGGTTGCGGCTGCTGGCCAGGAATCTGGACCTGGACTGGTCGGCTTCGATGGTTCTGTACAGTCCGGCCGACGTCGATGCGATTCGCGCGGCGACGGTGCAGCGGGCCGCGCGCGCGGCCGCGTTCCTGGACCTGCCGGTGGCGCTGGAGCCCGAGGACATCGAGATCGTCGAAGGCTTTTCCGGGCCGGCTTACGCAGCGCCCACCGATGCCGCCTTCGCCGCCATCCACAGGGTGGCCCAGAGCGAAGCGGTCATCCTGGATCCCAACTACACCGCCAAGTCGATGTCGGCGTTGATCGACCGCATCGAGGGGGGCGGCTTCGACGAGTCGGACACCGTGCTCTTCCTGCACTCGGGGGGGCTGCCTCAGGTGTTCGCCTTCAACGAGCTGCTGGCTGACTGGTCGCCCTGACCTGCCGGTACCATCCGGGGTTGGTAGCGTATTGCCAGGGCTGTCCCCATCGTTAACATTGGCGGTCGCCGGATCCAGCGCCGTCGAGGAAGGTTAGACAATGGAATCCGAAGTTGTCCGGCTGAAGCGCGAGCAGATGCTGCGCGACGGATACTGTGTCATCGAAGAGGTGGTCCCGGAACAGTTCCTGGAGGAGCTGCACGCCGAGACCGAGAGCTGGATCGCGGACCACGAGGAGCCGGACGACCTGGTCTACCAGGGGCAGCATATCGTAGTCCACCGCGACGACAATCCGCTCATCGACAGACTGCTTTGCTGGGAGCCGGCCTACGCTGCCGCCCGCGATCTAGGCTTCGGCGACTTCACGCCGCACGGCGCCATCATCACGCTCACGAAGGAGCCCAAGGGGCCGCCCCTTTACTGGCACCAGGACTGGATGCGGTGGGACGACCCCCTGTCCATGTCCCCGTGGCCGCAGACGATCTTCTTCAACTATTACCTGAACGACACCTCGGTGGAGAACGGATGCCTGAAGGTCATTCCGGGGACGCACCGGCGGCGGATCCCGCTGCACGACCAGCTGGTGCCGGCCCACGAGCAGGGTGCCCGCACCATCGCCGAAAATCACCCGATCATGTTCAGCGACCACCCGGACCAGGTCCACGTCGAGGTCAAGGCCGGGTCGCTAGTGCTGGGTGATGCGCGGGTCCTGCACGCGGCCGGCAGGAATCACACCGGTGAGCGCCGCACGCTGGTGCTGGCCTGGCACAACCGACCAGCAACCACTCCCCCGGAATACTGGGAGGGTGAGCTTCCCGAGCCGCTGGCCAGGCGGGATCCGGATGCGGAGTACGAGATGTCCCGCATCCCGACGGAGTTCCTGCAGCCGTAGTCATGGTCGAGGTAGACAGCGAATCTGTGGAACCGTACGCTGGTCGCCGCGCGCGGCCGCTGCGGACAACGCAGCTGAACAAGCCGGAGGGGCAAGGATCGTGAGCGACAGCTGGGAATATACGCGGGGGTACTATCCGGGGGACTGGGTCAGACCGCGAGCGAACACGGGCGCCTGGCGCCCGATGCTGGACATGAACGAGGTGTTCCCGGGGCACCGGTCCGTCGACCGCACCGGCGCTTTCGAGCTCTACGACGCGCCGATCGGCGTGCGCCTGACGGTGGAGGAGGCGGAGAAATCAGAGCCGCTAGAGTTCGCGGGCGGCACCGACAGAATGAGCAACTCGGTCCGTGTCTGGCAGGACGAGGAGGGGTACCATCTGCTCTACTACCAGTCGGGGCGGGTGGCCTACGCGCGCAGCGACGACGGGCAGCGGTGGACGTGCCCACCGCTGGGGATCATCCAGCACGAGGGCTCGAAGCAGAACAACCTGGTGACCGACGTCGGTGGCGATATGCTCAAGGCGGTCTTCGAGGACCCGACCGCCCCTCCCGAGGAGCGCTTCAAGGGCATGGGTTGCCAGGGCGCTGTCTACAACGCCGATGCTGGCGAGGTAGCCAACGAAGGGGAGGAGGTCACCGACGAGGACGTCCAGAGGTGGTGGGCCGACCAGGAATACCTGGGGCCGGATTACTCCGGGCCGAGGCTGGTCCTGAAGGGACGGGTGATCGGCTGGACTTCGCCAGACCGGATCCACTGGACGCGGCGCGACGAGATTCTGGCCAACTTTCCTATGGACGGTGGCCTGTCAGTGCGCTATGACGAGGGCTCGGGCAGTTTCTACGCGTACTGCAGGGTGCAGGGGGTGGCGCAGGAGCAGACCGAGCCGATTGGCAGCGGCGCCCCCGAGGCGGAGCTCTTCCACCGCGCCATAGGCCTGCCCCGGACCAGGGATTTCTTCAACTGGCCGGCGCCGCAGCTGGTGCTCTTCCCGGACGGCCAGGACGACCCGGACATCTCGTTCTACGGCGCCGACTACTTTCCCTACCCGGAGCGAGACGATCTACACTGCATGCTGGTGCAGGTCTACCATCACGCCTCGGATCATGTGGACAGTCAGATCGCCTTCAGCCGCGACGGCCTGCTGTGGCAGCGGCCGGAGCGACGCGCGATCATTCCGGTCGGCCCGCCCGGCGCCGCGGACTCGGCGATGGTCTATTCGTGGGGCAGCGGCATTGCCACCCTCCCGGACGGCCGCTGGGGCTCGCTCTACGGAGGCTACCGCGGCCTGCACAACGACAGCCGCGCGGGCCGTCCCGGCGTGCTGCAGTGGGCTGCCTGGAAACCGCACCGGTTCTGCGGCGTTGAGGCGGCCGTAGAGGGCCGTCTGACTATCCCCACGGTGGCGCGGACCGCCAAGCAGCTGCGCCTCAACTACCGGTGCCGGCCCGGAGGCTGGGTCAAGGTGGAGGTGCTGCGAGCGATACCGTCCCGCATCCACCCGGACGTTGACCCGGTGGCGGGGTTGTCCTTCGACGCCTGCGACATGCTGACCGGTGATGAGACGGAAGCGGTCGTCACCTGGAACGGGAACAGCGACGTCACCGCCGCCGGTGAGATGCTCGCGATCAGGCTGCAGATGTTCCAGGCCAAGGTGTTCGCCTACCAGGTATAGTCCAGGCGGACGGGCTGAGTGCCGGGATTTCGGTGCAGGCTGAATGGGAGGAGGACAGGATGAAGCAACGGAGGATATCTGATGGCTGAGAAGAAGGCGTTGATGGTCTGCGGCGGGTGGGACGGTCACGAACCGTTCCAATGCGCTGAGGTCTTCGCACCGATCCTGCAGGAGAGCGGTTACGAGGTCGAGCTCGCCGATACGCTCGACGTCTACCTGGAAGAGGAGAAGATGCTGGCGCAGGACCTGGTGGTACCGATCTGGACGATGGGGACGATCACCGGCGACCAGTGTAAGGGGCTGCTCGCCGCGGTGCAGAGCGGTGTCGGCATCGCCGGGTGGCACGGCGGCATGGCCGACTCCTTCCGCGACAATGTCACCTACCAGTTCATGGTGGGCGGTCAGTGGGTGGCGCATCCCGGGGGGATCATCGACTACGAGGTCAACATCACTAACCACGACGACCCGATCACAGCCGGGCTCGATGATTTCAAGATGCACTCGGAGCAGTACTACATGCAGATCGATCCGTCCAACGAGGTGCTGGCCACCACCACCTTCAACGGTGAGACTAACCCCTGGATCGACGGGAGCGTGATACCGGTCGTGTGGAAGCGGGTGTGGGGCGCCGGCCGGGTCTCCTATTGCTCGCTCGGGCACGTCGCCGCCGACTTCGACGTGCCGGAAGCGCGGGAGATCGTCAGGCGCGGCATGCTCTGGGCCAGCAGATAACAGGATGGAAAAGACGCGGATCGGTATCGTCGGATGCGGTATCATCAGCACCGCCTACATGGAGATCGCCCCGACCTTCGACAATCTCGAAATCGTCGCCTGCGCCGACCTGAAGGAGCAGCGGGCCCGGGCACAGGCCGAGATGTTCGGCATCTCCAGGGTGTGCAGTGTCGAGGAGCTGCTGGCCGATCCTGAGGTCGACATCGTCGTCAACCTGACGATTCCGGCCGCCCACGCGGAGGTGGCCGTGGCGGCGCTGGACGCGGGCAAACACGTCCACAACGAGAAGCCGCTGGGGGTGACTCGGGAGGACGGAAAGCGGCAGGTCGAAACGGCGAAGGCCAAGGGGCTGCGGCTCGGCTGCGCCCCGGACACCTTTCTCGGAGGGGGGCATCAGACCAGTCGCAAGGTGATCGACGACGGCTGGATCGGAACGCCGGTGGCGGGGACCGCCTTCATGCTGTGCCACGGCCACGAGCACTGGCACGCCAACCCTGATTTCTTCTACAAGCCGGGCGGCGGTCCGGTGTTCGACATGGGGCCGTACTACCTGACGGCACTGGTCAATTTGCTGGGCCCGGTGCGGCGGGTCACCGGCTCCACCCGGGTCTCCTTCGGCGAGCGGCTCATCACCAGCGAACAGCGCTACGGGGAGAAGATCGCCGTCGAAGTGCCGACCCACGTAGCCGCCGTTCTCGATTTCGCCAGCGGCGCCGTGGTCACGCTGGTCACCAGCTTCGACGTTTGGAGCCACGGCGTGCCGCATATCGAGATATACGGCTCCGAGGGCAGCCTTTCGGTGCCGAATCCCAACGGCTTCGGGGGGCCGGTGCGGATCCGCCGCGCGGGAGCGGAAGAGTGGAGCGAGATGCCGCTGAGCCACGGCTACAACGAGAACAGCCGCAGCATTGGCGTCGCCGACATGGCCAGCGCGGTGGCTTCGGGACGCCCGCATCGGGTCAACGGCGAGCTGGCATACCACGTGCTCGACGTGATGCACGCGATTCACGAGGCATCGGAGCGGGGGCAGCACGTTGAGCTGGAAAGCTCGTGCGCGCGGCCGGCGGCGCTGCCGGTGGGCTTGCGGGAGGGGACGGTGGAACGCTAGGGTGTGGGACACCAGATGTTCGATCGCGCGCGGCAATGCTCCGGCCAGAAAGGACAGTTGAATGGGGAAACTGCGGATGGGCGTAGTCGGGCTGGGGATGGGGATGGCGCATGCACAGGCCTACCAGAGCCATCCAGGAGCCGAGCTGGTGGCGTTGTGCGACAACGATGCGGCGAAGCTCGCGCAGCAGGCCGCGGTTCTGGGTGTCGATCAGACCTACGCGAGCACCGACGAGATGTTCGCCAAGGGCGGCCTGGACGCCGTGAGCATCGCGGTTCCCAACAAGTTCCACGCGCCCCTCACGATCGCCGCCCTCAAGGCCGGACACCACGTGCTCTGCGAGAAGCCGATGGCGCGCACGGCCCGGGAGGCGGAGCGGATGCTCAAGGCGGCGCGCGCGGCCGGCAGGAACCTGATGATCAACTTCTCTTTCCGCTTTTCGGACATGAGCTACGCGCTCAAAGAGCAGGTGGATGCCGGCGTCGTAGGCGACATCTATTTCGGCCGCACCGTCTGGCACCGGCGCCGCGGCCTGCCTGGGTTCGGCGGCTGGTTCGGCATCAAGGAGCTGTCCGGCGGTGGTCCGCTGATCGACCTGGGTGTGCACCGCCTCGACTTGGCGCTGTGGCTGATGGGCTACCCGGAGCCGGTGGCGGTGAGTGGCTCGACCTATGATCTGATCGCTCGCCCGATGGCTAGGAAGCAGCGGCGGAAGTTCGACGTCGAAGATCTGGCCTGCGGCCTGGTCAAGTTCGCCAATGGCGCCACCCTGGTGCTCGAGGCGAGCTGGGCGCTCAACATACCGGAGAACGAGCAGATGATTACCTCCCTCTACGGCACCAGGGGCGCGGTGGTGCAGCGCAACCTCGGGGGCGGGTACGAGTTCGAGGCGGAGCTCTACACCGAGGAAGGGGGCAGTCACTTCACCAAGAAGCTGGAATGGCGCACGGCCGGCGCCCCTTCCTCCTACCACGAGTTTGTCAACAGCATCCTGGAGAACCGGGAGCCGATCGCCACCGGGGAGCACGGACTCAAGGTGATGAAGATCCTCGACGGGATCTACAGGAGCGCGGCCACGGGACGGGAAGTCCGGTACCGGGTTCGCTGAGCTTCGGTCTTGGCTACGGTTGCGTCCGAGCACCGGCCAGCCTCGGCCAGCCCCGATGAAGAGGCGAAGGTAACCTCAGGACGCCGAATGCAACGACGACCAGAAAGCCTGGCCACGCCGGGGTCATCTTTCGCCTCACAGAGGCACGATCACTTCAACCTGATAGCCACCAACGTCACCGTCGGGATGACTCGGAAATGAGCTGGTTCGATCTCAGCGTTTCCGCACCGGGTGTTCTCAACATCGAGGATATGCGGAAGCGAGCGCGGCGCAGACTGCCGCGTCCCGTCTATGACTACCTCGAAGGCGGGTCGGAAGACGAGGTCTCGGTCCGCCGCAACCGCAGGGGCTTCGGCGACGTCGAGTTCCTGCCGCGCAACGGGGTCGCCGGGGGGAAGTTCGATACCCGCACCAGCGTTCTGGGCTGCAGTCTCGACTTCCCGCTTTTCCTGGCTCCCTGCGGCATGCTCGAGTTGTTCCATCCCGATGCGGAGTTCGGCGCCGCTCGCGCGGCGGCGGCGGCCGGTGTCGGTTGCATCCTCTCCACGGCGTCGAGCAAGAGCCTGGAGGGGGTGGCCGAAATGGGCTCGGCACCGAAGTGGTTCCAGCTCTACCTGTGGGGCGGGCGCGCCGCGGGCGAAGTGGCGATTGAGCGGGCGAAGGCGGCCGGCTACCGGGCGCTGGTGGCTACCATCGACACTAATGTGGTGGCGAAGAGGGAGCGGGATTTGCGCAACAACCTGGTCGGGCTCTGGGGCTACCGGGGCGGGGCGGTGGTGCGGGCGCTGCCGCAGCTGCTTGGACATCTGCGCTGGACTCTGCCGTTCGTCGCCTCCAGGCCGTCGCCCGTCCTGCCGAACCTGCAGTTGCCGGAAAAGCCGCCGATGCGCACGGAGCAGATCCGCGGGGCGATAGGGGCATCGGAAACCTCCGTGACCTGGGATGACCTGGACTGGATATGCCAGATGTGGAACGGACCGGTCGTCGTTAAGGGCGTGCTGTCCGAGGACGATGCCCGGATCGCCCGCGACCGCGGGGCCACCGGAGTCGTCGTTTCCAACCACGGTGGCCGCCAGCTCGACGGCGTGCCGGCGACCATCGCGATGCTGCCGCGAATCGTCGACGCGGTCGGCGATACCACCGAGGTGCTGCTCGACAGCGGCGTGCGCCGCGGCAGTGACATCGCCAAGGCGATCTGCCTCGGCGCGCGGGCCGTGCTCGTTGGACGGGCCTACGTCTATGGGCTTGCCGCGGCCGGCGAGACGGGAGTCGCCCGCTCGCTGGAGATTCTGCAGGAGGAGTTCGTGCAAACGGCCCGGCTGCTTGGCTGTGCGAATGTGTCCGAGCTCAACGGCGCGCTTGTTCGACGGTAGATTGCCCCGACTACCGGGATGGCTGGATACTCGGTTTTTCCCTGGGATCGGGACCGGGCGAGTTGACGGACTCGGAAACGAAGGAGGCCTCATCGTCGGAGAAAGGGGGCCTGTGCGCTTTTCGGGTCGGTCGCATGATTCAACCCAAGTTCATGGTCGGGGCCAAGCTGGCATGGTGGATGCGAAGTGAGGAGGATGATTCCGTGGAGATTACCTAGGCCTTCTCGAACATGGCAGTGGCCGGCACGTTCTTTCCCGCCGACCCGGTTTCGTCGTTGGGCGGGCTCTACCCGCGCGCCGGCTCTTGCTCCAACCAGGTTTTGCGAACCGACGTAGTGATCACCGCTCTGAAGATGCCGGATAGGGATGGTGTGCAGGTGATCCGCCGGCTGTAGAAGATGTCACCTGACGATCAACTCAAAGCAGTTGATGGCGAGCATCAACAAGGTCATGGCCTACTGGGGTCTGCCGGCGGCGAGAACGCGCCAGCAGGTCAGATTCAACCGTAAGGCCCCTTTTCGTGGCGGCCCAGGAAGCGCTGCAGGCGCGGGCCGGCTCCCTCCCAGACGTGCTCCGGCATGCGGTAGTCGACGAACGGATAGAAGCGCTGGGCGACGAAGCGCTTGCTGTAGGTGACGCCCCCGAGCAGCCGCTGGCGCTCGGAGACGTTGGGTGCCCCCCGGTGCCAGATCTGGTTGTTGAACAAGTAGGCCTCTCCAGTCCTGGCCAGCATCGAGATCGGTCCGCGCCCTGCGAACTCGGGATGGTCCTGCTGCCCCGGATTGCGGCCGGCCTGGTGACTGCCGGGAACCACCTGCGTGGGCCCGAACTCGATAGCCTCGATGTCGGTGAGCGGAACGAAGACCTGGATTACAAAAACGGGGAGCGCGATCTGCGGCTCGTGCCGTACATCCTGCGGCAACGGGAAGTGCAGGAGGTCGTCGACGTGCCAGCCTCCCGGACCGTCCGCCACGGCTTCCGGATCGGGTGGCGTGAACAGCGCGTTCTGCGACATGCAGTGGCAGTTTTCTCCAAGGACCGCCTCCGCCAGGCTGGCGAAGGGCTCGCGCGCGATGAGGTCGCGGAAGGCAACGTCGTACTCGAACATCCGCATCAGGCTGCGCCCACGGCGGTGATCTCCGGGTCGATCCTCGGCCATCGCCGGGTCGTCGACCTTGCGTTCCATGGCCTCCCGCAGGGCACCGACCTCATCCGGTTCGAGCACGGAACCCAAGTGGCAGAAGCCGTCGGTGTGCAGGCGGTTGACCAGGTGCTCGGTCTCTGCTGAGGAGAAGGGCTCGCCGGCCTGGATCGGGCTGTTTGTTGATTCGTACATGCCGTAGTGTCGCGTGGGTGCAAAGTACCGATGATAAAATAGGTCACCTCGAAACCGTTGGCATTACTGCTGCGGAAACGTTCGTGGTCGCCGGTCCCGACGGCTGGTCGCTGAAGGAGGTGGTCAGGCACCGGAAGAGCCCCGATCGGGGTGCGAATTTCAATCAGCTCGCTGGATGTGAGTTGCGGCCTGGCGATCCAGCGGCAAGCTTCAGTTGCGGGAATCAACTGCGACAACGGGGGAAGTGCGAATGAGAATCGGTATCGTCGGCGTTCACTACGGCCACTGCAGCATGATGGTGCGGGAGGCGCGCGCGGCTGCCAATGCGGAGATTGTCGGCCTTGTCGAGGCGGACGACGCCCGCTGCGAGACATACCCGGACTTCCGGCGTTTCGAATCGCTCGATGGCCTCATCGCGGAGGCTCGGCCCGACGTGGTCCTGGAGGGCGTGGGCCACCACGAGAAGCTGGAAATCGTCGAAACCTGCGCCGCGGCCGGTGTGCATCTGCTCCTCGACAAGCCGCTCTGCCGCACCCGCGAGGAGTGGGGCCGGATCGCGCGGGCGATCGAAGCCGGTGGCGTCAGGTTGACGATGTACTACACCTCCCGGAGCTATCCGCCCTTCATCGCCCTGCGCGAGGCGATTCTCGACGGCGAGCTCGGAGAGATCGTCAGCCTGATCTCGACCCACCCCCACAAGCTGAACAGCAGCAGTCCCGACTTCTACTTCGATCCCGAACGCTACGTCGGCACCTTCAGCGATGTGGCCAGCCACGGCGTCGACCAGGTGCGGTGGCTGACGGGGGCCGAGCTCGTGGGCGTGCACGCCTACGGCACCTGCATGCGGCACACCGATCCACCCCGGCATCTCGAGATGGATCACGTGCAGGCTTCGTACCAGTTGAGTTCGGGGGCTGGTGCGGTGGTCACCGCCGACTGGCTGACCCCCGCTGATTCACCCTCATTCGGCGACACCCGGTTCATCCTCATGGGCACGCGCGGCTCGGCCCATCTCCGGGCTTACGCTGACGACGGGTTGCTGATCATCACTGACAGCAAGGGGGCGTACGAGCCGGACTTCTCGGGCAAGTCCCGCGGCAACTTCGTCGAGAGCATGGTCGACGCTTTCGAGCGGGACGAGGATCACTTCATCAGCACTCAGGACGTGCTGGCCGTTTCCAAAGCCACGATCGCCGCCGAGGAGTCGGCCCGACGCGGCGGTGAGTTCCTGAAGATCGAGTAGGAGACGCGTCACCTCTCGCTCCGCCGCGCTTGCGTATTCCGCCACTTTGCGGTTCCGTAGTGTTTCTCTTTTTGGACATCCAGGGGAATTAGTGTGAAGAAATACAGAATCGCCCTGCTGTCTGGTGACGGCATCGGTCCGGAGATCGTCGCGGAGGCGCAGAAAGTCCTCGATGCCGTCAGCAGCGAAGCCGAGTTCGAGTGGCTCGAGGCGCCGTTTGGCGCTCAGGCCTATTTCGACACCGGCAGGTCGTTTCCGCAAGAGACGAAACAGATCTGCGACGAAGCCGACGCTATCCTGAAGGGGCCGGTAGGGCTCAGCAAGGAAGAGACCGAGAAGATCCCGGTCGACGAGCGGCCCGAGCGGGGAGCGGCGCTGCCGCTGCGCCGGCGTTACGACACCTTCGCCAACTACCGCCCGGTTATCCTGCCACCGTCGCGCGTGCATTTCTCGCCGCTGAAGTCCTCGATCTTAGGTGATGGTATCGACATCCTGATACTGCGCGAGCTGGTGGGGGGACTCTACTTCGGGGCCAAGGAGCGCGGCGTGGACGACGCGGGCAACCGGTTCGTCCACGAGACACTCGAATACGACGAGCAGCAGATGGCGCGGATCATGCACGTGGCCTTCGGCGAGGCCCGCAAGCGCCGTGGCCTGGTGCACAACATCCACAAGAGCAACGTGATGCTGTCGAGCGTGCTGTGGAACGAGGTGCTGGACGAGGTGGCGACCGAATATCCGGACGTTGAGCTGAAGCACATGCTGGTCGACGCCGCGACGACTGCCCTGTGCCTGGATCCCCGCCAGTTTGACGTGATGGTGATGGAGAACATGTTCGGAGACATCCTCAGCGATCTGGGCGGTGGATTGATCGGATCGCTGGGGCTTATGCCATCGGCCTGCGTGGGACCGGAGAAGGCTTACTACGAGCCGTCCCACGGCTCGGCGCCGGACATCGCCGGACAAAGCATCGCCAATCCCTACGCCATGATCGGGTCGATGGCGATGATGCTGGAGATCAGCTTCGGACTCGGTGAGGAGGCCGCTGCGGTCTGGTCGGCCCTGGACGCGGTATTCGACGACGGCTATGCCACGCCCGATCTCGCTTCCGGGAGGGAGGGCATGACGGCCCTGGACACGGCAGCGTTCGGCGACGAGGTGGTGAAGCGGTTGCAGGCGGGGGACTGAACCGGTGTCGGATAGCGCCAGCGGGTACTACCCGAAAAGGGATGATTGGCAGCGCATCGAGCCCGGCGCCAGCGGTTTCGACGCCGGGCGGCTCGCCGAGGCGCTGGCGTTCGCCGCGACGCAGGAGATCGGGATCGGCGACGACCTCAGCGTGATGATTCCGCAGGGCAAGCGCCATCCATACGACCGCCAGCTGGGACCGCTGAAACCGCGTAGCGCCGCCGCCGGGCTGGTGGGCAAGGAGGGCCGCATCGTCGGCCAGTTCGGCCCGGTCGACAGCGTCCAGGTCACCTTCAGCTGCTCGAAGAGCTATCTCTCGGCCGCTGCCGGCCTGGCTTACGACGACGCACTCTTTGGCGACCTGGACGACGCCGTGGCCGATTCGGTCTCGGACGGTGGCTTCGACTCTGTTCAGAACGCCGGCATCACCTGGCGCCAGCTGCTGCAGCAGACCAGCGAGTGGGAAGGCGAGCTCTTCGGCATTCCCGACTGGATCGATCGCGGCCGCAGCGTCAACTCCGCTCCGGGCGGCGCGGAGGGCATGGTCGTGGGTGCTTCGGCGGCGCAGGGGAACGGCTACCGGGCGCTGCAGGCGCCGGGCACCATCTGGGAGTACAACGACATCCGCGTCAACCGCACCTCGCTCTGCCTGCTGCGTCTCTTCCACCGGCCGTTGCCGGAAGTGCTCAAAGCCTGCATCATGGAGCCGATCGGTGCCTCGCAGGATTGGCAGTGGCACGGCTATGAAACGTCGTGGGTGGAGGAGGGCGGCGAGAGGATCCAGAGCGTATCGGGCGGCGCTCACTGGGGCGGGGGAGTCTGGATCGACAGCTACGATCACGCTCGCTTCGGCCTGCTCTATCTGCGCCGCGGGCGGTGGCGGGACCGGCAGGTTCTCTCGACCGACTGGATCGCTCAGACCCTGTCACCCTGCGATCTTAATCCGGAGTACGGTCTGATGTGGTGGCTCAACCATCGCGGCGCCATGTCCGACCTGGCCTGTGCCAGCAGCTTCGCGGCCAGGGGGGCGGGCGGGAACATGATCTTCGTCGAGCCGGAGCGGGAGCTGGTGATCGTCCTGCGCTGGTGCGGCGACCCGAAAAGGGTCATCGACGCAATTCTCGGCAGCGAAAGGTAGCGTCCCGTCCCTGGGAAAGCTGCGCCAACCCGGTTCCTTCAGCCCGATTACATGGTTCGCGCGACCTGGCCGATCTCCCGCTCCAGCCGCGCCTGCACGCTCGCTTCCGTCTCCGGCATGTCGGGCCAGTCGTCCGGTGCCACCTGCGCCAGCCTGATCAGCATCCGCGCCAGGTAGGCGGCGTACTCCTTTAGCTCCCGCACCCTCACCTTGTCTACCGTGTCCCAGGACTCCGCCCGGAAGTCGGAGTCGGGGTGCCGGCCGACGAAGCGCCAGCGCCACAGGATGGCGTAGGGGATCGCGCTGCGGGCAAACGAGAATCCGTCGTTGAAGTGGTCGAGCGTGGGCATCACGTGGCACCGCAGTCCCTCGTCGAGGCTGTCCAGGGTGTGCTGCACCAGCGATTGCAGATTGGGGAACTGCAGGACCATGCCTTTGATCGGACCGGCCGCCAGCTCGTCCAGGTTGACGACCAGCCGGGGCTTGTTTTCGGTTCCGTAGTGCTGCCGGACGTAGGCCGCGGATCCCTGGTGGTTCTGTTCCTCGCCGCTCCAGGCGCAGGCGCGAATGCCGATACCGGGGGAGATTCCGAACTCGTTCTCGAGTGCCGCGAGGAGCCGCATGGTTTCGAGCATCACCGCCAAGCCGGAGCCGTTGTCCACCGCGCCCGGCGAATCCATGTAGGTGTCCTGGTGCGAGCCGAGGATCAGCGTCTCGTCCGGCCAGGATTGCCCCGGCAGATCGGCGACCGAGTTGAAGCAGGCGCTTGTGAACGCCTTGCTGTCGACTGCTATCTCCATCGTCTCGCCCGCGGCCCGGCGCAGCCGGGCGCCGTCCTCGCGGTGCGTCTGCACGGAGGGCAGGGGATGGGGCAGCACGTCACCAGCCCTGGCGTTCCACCGCTTGTCGGTGGCCCGCAATGTCTCGATGTGGCCGCCGGCGCGCTGCTCGACGGCTACGGCCGCGACGCAGCCGGCGGCGGCGAGGGCGCGCAGGCGCTCTGGGAGGGGACAGGGCTCGGTGAACGGCTCGTCGGCGACGGCGATCACGGCGATGCCCCCGCGCAGATGGTCCAATCTTGAGGTGAGCTCGTGCGGCATGCCGAAGCCGACGTCGACGAGGCGGCCGCGAACCTCGGTCGGCGGGCAGTGAATCATCGGTACCAGGTCGACCGTGCGGTTGTCTTTCACGATCCGGCCGCGACAGCTCGAATAGTCCCACGCGTCGAGCTTGAACTCCTCCGAACGTGGATCGGTCAGGCCGATTTGCTCGAAGGCGCCGACGATGTAGGAGCCGGCGGCCAGGTCGCCGGCCGTGCCGGCCCAGCGCGGTCCGATGCGCTCACAAAGCTCGTGGAGGAACTCTTCCAGGTGGGAGTTGACGAAGGCCTCGCCCATCAGCCACTTGTCGACGGTGCGCCATCTATCGTTGGCGGTCCAGCTCCGGTCAGAGTGCGGCTTATCGTCAGTGGCCCACCGATCGGTGTCCGTGCTCATGGATTCATGCTCCCCAGTCATCGGGCATTTGCCGATATTCTCCCCAACTCAGGCTTGGCGTCGGGCTGAAAAAACGCGCCGATCATGAGGAATGCCCGCTCGCGGGACTTTCCACCGAGAACTTCGGACAACCGACGGCAAAGGAAAATAATGGGATTCGGCAGCAGTTCCACCACCCACGCGCTCGAACCCTTCACCACCCTCGTCGTCGGCAGCCTGCCGCGCCCGCAGTGGCTGCGCGAGCTGATCGAGCAGCGTAAGCACGGCGGGATCTCGTACGAAGAGGCGGACAAGCTGCTCGACGATGCGGTTCCTTCCGCCATCCGGCTGCAGGAACGGGCCGGTATCGACTATGTCTCCGACGGGGAATGGCGCCGTGAGAGTTATGTGAAGGTGTTCTCCGAGCACGTCACCGGGTTTACGCTGG
>CAYWBJ010000156.1:0-26063 GCA_964456165.1 uncultured Gemmatimonadaceae bacterium
CTGCTGGCCGCCTGCCGCCTGCCGTCCAGATCGCTCGTTGTGTGCGCCGCCCTCGCCGGCATCGTATCCGGCATCGGGCGAGTTTACTGGATCGCCGACACGCTCGTGCTGTACGGCAACGTTCCCGACCTCGCCGCCCTGCTCACCAACGCCCTCCTGATCGCCTACCTGAGCCTGTACTGGATCGCCTACTTCCTGCTCTGCGCCCGCTTCGATCCGCAATCCCCCACCTTTCCCTGGCTCGCCGCCAGTGCCTGGGTGGTGCTGGAGTGGATGCAGTCCTGGGTGATTACCGGGTTTCCGTGGGCACTGCTGGGTTATGCCCTCCACGATTCGCAGCTGCTGCTGCAGACCGCCTCTCTGGCCGGGATTTACGGACTGAGCTTTCTGGTCGCCCTGGTCAACGCGGCCATCGCCCAGTACCTGCACCTGATGGAACGCCCCGTGCGCACACTGCTGCCCCCGGCCCTGCTGATCCTCGCAGCGCTGCTTTACGGCAGCTATCGCTGGCACGCTCTTGAGCCTCCTACCGGCCCGAGCGTCACCGTAGGTGTAGTGCAGGGTAACATCACCCAGGATGAGAAGTGGGATCCCGATCGGCTCGGGCGCACGGTTGCGGCGTACGAAGAGCTGACGCGCGACCTGGCCGCGGCCGCCTCCCCGGATCTCATCGTCTTCCCGGAGACGGCGCTGCCGATGTACTTCCGCGACCCGTCCTACGCGCCGCTGTCCAGGCGCATCACGGCGCTGGCCTCCGACATCGGCATCCCCCTGATAGTCGGGAGCCTGGACGGCTCGCGCAGCGACCCGGAGGCCAGGATCTATAACCGGGCGTTTCTCGTTGATGCCACTGGTGAGATCGTCGACCACGCCGACAAGGTCCATCTGGTGCCGTTCGGCGAGTACCTGCCCCTGCCGTTCCTGTTCGGCTATCTGGAGGGTCTCACGGCGGAGAGCGGCCGTTTTGCGCCGGGCATTCAGCACAAGAGGCTCGCGGCCGGCGGCACCGACCTGGGCATCTTCGTCTGCTTCGAGTCGGTCTTTCCCGGCATAACCCGCTTTCTGGCTGCCAACGGCGCGAAGATCCTCGTCAACACGACCAACGACGCCTGGTTCGGGCACTCGGCGGCGCCCCACCAGCATTTTGCCATGGCCGGCGTGCGGGCGGTGGAAACAGGAAGGTCTGTCGTGCGGGCGGCAAACACCGGCATCTCGGGATTGCTCTCGCCACGCGGGGAGATATTGGCGGCTACGGAGCTGTTCGCGACAGAAGCGCTGGTGCTGGAGGTATCGCCGCGTACAGAGATGACACCCTATGTGCGCTTCGGAGACATCCTCGTCGGGCTGTGCGCCGTCGCCCTCATCGGCGGGTTCGCGCGGGTCCGGAACACCCGCCTGACGCGGTGACGGAAAGTGTTCAGATGAAGACGTCCACCCAGCGACGCTCGCTTGCGGCCTGCACGATGGCGTCCGCCACGGCCTGGGCGCGCACCGCGTCGTGGAAGCTGGGGACGCATTCCCGCGCTTCGCGAATCGCGCTGACGAACTCCCACGCCTGATCCCACCGGAAGGTCTGCACCGGATCTCCAACCGCGGGATCGCGCGGCGATCCCGGCCGCACCAGGAACTCGGGTGGCACCGGCCGGGCCACGTAGGGCTCGCCCCGTCCCCCGACGAGAACCTCGTGCGGCGCGTGCAGCCGGTAGGCGCCCGACCCTTTGGTGCCGTTCAACTCGGCCAGATCGTGGTCGCCGGCCGGTCCCTGCCCCTTGCTCAGCTTCCCCATCTCGAACACACCGGTAGCCCCTGAGTCGAACTCGGCGATCCAGGCAATCCAGTCCTCCACGTCCTGGGGTGGACAGGGCGCTCCGTCGACCGTTCGATCCCGCGGCACAAGCTGTTTCATGCCGCCACAGACGGAGCGGATCGGCCCGAGCAAGCTCTGGGCGAAGTCGATCCTGTGGATCCCCATGTCGGCCAGCTCGCCAGTACCGGCCTGCGCCGCGTACTGACGCCAACCGATGGCCAACTCCCCCCAGTCCTGGAGGCGTTGAAAGCGGGCGTGGCGAATCTCGCCCAGCTCGCCGGTAGCCACGAGGTGGTGGAGATAGGTCATCGCCGGCACGAAGCGGTAGGTGAAGGCCACCATATGGCGGACGCCGGCAGCCGTTGCGGCCGCACACAGCTCCTCGGTCTCGGCCAGATCGAGAGCGAGCGGTTTTTCGCAGAGGACGTGGCAGCCCCGCTCAAGAGCAGCTAGTATCAGCGGCTTGTGGTAGACGTTCGGGGTCGCAACGACTACCGCGTCGGGAGCGCTGTCGCACAGCAGCTCGTCTATTGTTTCGTAGGCAGCATCGATGCTCCACTCCTGGCAACGGCGGTTCAGCAGACCGGAATCAGGATCGCAGATCGCGCATATCTCAACTCCGGGAATGCGCTCGAATCCACGGTAGTGCACCCCTTCGCAGACTCCGCCGAGGCCGACCAGTGCCACCCTCACATAAGCGGTATCTTCACTCACTATCTCTCCTCCTTTAGCACCGGATCACTACCCTCAGGCATCGGTTTTCTGCTCGCTCCAGCGGGTCCTGTTGGTGGTCTCCGCGTAGTTGTTGTAACGCTCCTGGTAGTCCTCCCGCGGCGGGCTGAAGATGTCCAGAACTCGGGCCGGTCCTTCGAGCACCTCGCCGGCATGGACGACGTTGGGGGGAACGATGAAGGCATCTCCAGACCGCGTCACCAGCTCCTCGGTGCCGATCCTGAACCGGAACACGCCTTCGAGAACTACCCCAGCCTGCTCGTGTGGATGGCTGTGTTCCGGCACGACGCATCCCTGCTCCATCTCCAGGAAGGAGAGCATGATCCGATCCCCCGAAACCAGGGAGCTCAGCGCCTTGGGGAACAACTCCATCTGCGAGAGCTCTTCTACCTTGATGAACGGCATCGCTTTCTCCTCGACCATCTCCGGCGCCATTCCAGACGCCGGCTTAATGCATGGCAATCGACCGCTGCCAGCAGTCCCCCCGCAGGCGCGGATACAGGGTGGCGAACCGCCCCACCATCAGGCAGTTGTAAGCCAGCCAGGCCCCGACTATGCCCAGCTCCAACCAGGCGACGAAGAGCAAGGCCGCCGGGACGAAAAAGCAGAGGGCACTGGCCAGCATGGCCCCCAGCAGGTAGGCCGTGTCGTTAGCGCCGATAAAAATGCCGTCGAATACGTAGACGGCGGCATTCAGCGGCTGGGGTAGAGCAACCAGGAGCGTCAGAGCGGCCACCGTTTCGATCACCGACACATGCTCGGTCATCAGGCTGGCGACCGGCCGCAGCAGGAAGACGAATCCCACTAGAAATAAACACCCTATCCCTATACCCCACAACAAAATACGGTTCGCAACCTGACGAGAATCATCAAAATAATTTCGGCCTAATGAGTTGCCGACCAGCGTCTCGGCTGCGTAGGCGAAGCCATCCACTGCGAAGCTGACCACGGTCCAGAGTTGCCAGACGATGGCGTTGGCTGCCAGGGGCACTTCTCCCAGTCGCGAGACCATGCCCAGCATGGCGAATTGCGCAGAGAGGAGGCAAAGAGTCCGGACGAAAAGATGGACATTCGTCCTGAACATCAGCCGCCAGCGCGACCAGGTCATCAGACCGGACAGGTTGCGGTTGAAGTAGGATCGATACTGCCACAGGAGGAAGCCCAGCGCCGTGCAGATGGCGATAACGCTGGCGACGACCGTCGCCCAGGCGGCCCCGACAACGCCCATGGCCGGAAAGCCGAACCCGCCGAAGATGAGGGCGTAGTCGGCCACCACGTTCACCAGGTTGGCCACCAGCGCGACGCACATGGGAGCCACTGCGTTGGCCGTGCCAAGGAAAAACCCGTTGAGCCCCAGGACCATCAGCATCAGCGGAACGGTGTAGACGCGGATCTCGAAGTAACGCGTCCCCCACTCCCGCACATCCGGACTGCCGCCGATCAACCGGAATCCCCATTCGGCTACCAGCTCCCGACAAACCAGGATCGCGAGCCCGAATCCCACGGCGAGCATCAGCGAGCGTAGGAGCGCATGGAAGCAGCGGTCCGGCCTCCCAGCTCCGTAATACTGAGAGACCAGGCTGGTAGTCCCCATCCGCAGAAAACCGATGCCCCAGAAAACCAGATCGAATATGGCGCTGGCCGCCGCCACGGCCCCCAGGTAGGCCACCTCGGGCAGGTGACCGATCATCGCCGTGTCGGCAACGCCGAGCAGGGGGACCGACAGTGAAGCGGTGAGATTGGGAATCGCGAGCCGGAGAATGCGCCGGTCCAGACTGCGCCCTTCGGGACTGTCGCCGACCGCGCCAGCCCGAGTTCCACGATCGGCTCCGCTCAATCCCGCTCACCCTCGCCCTCGCGCCATCTGAATCGTTCCAGATCGATACGCTCATCATGGAAGGACACACCCTCCGCCTCGAGCAGCGCCCGCTGGAGCCGGTGCATGCCGCTGCCACGCCGCGGCGACACCCGGCCCTGGGCGCTTACCACCCGATGCCAGGGTAGATCCAGATCCTCCGGCGTTGCCGCCAGGGCATAGCCGACCTGCCGCGCCCGACCTGGATAGCCGGCCAGTTTCGCCACCTGGCCGTAAGTGACCACACGGCCCCTGGGGATTCTTTTCACCTGCCCGTAGATGGCGGTGTACATGCTACCTTCAGCAATTAGCCTGGGTCGTCTCATCCCGCCCCTCGAGGAACGCGATCGCCTTGACGTAACTGCGCTTGGACAGGTAATGCTGCAGCATAGGTGGACAGGCATCCCCCATTTCGACGCCCAGCGCGTCGATGCGACGGAGGAGATCGGCCAGGCTTTCTCCCGCGTCCGTCTGCCCGGAGCCGGCGGATATGGCATTCAGCATCGATTTGAGTGTCGCATGAAGCTCTGCGTTCAGATCCGGCATCGCCAGTGACTCCAAGTCATATATGTGTAACCCGTTGCTCTGGAATAAATTGCACTTATTTTTCCGGCTGGCGGCGCGGCGCGCCACCGAGGAAGATACAGGGGCCGGGGTTTCCGGCCAAGCGCCGCCTACAGCCAGGAGGGCCAGATACCGGGAGGCAGGATGGAGGCCGGGAAGCCCTCGGTCAGGTGGAGAAAGTTCAGCCCGACCGAAGTCAGGCTCAGCAACAGGCCGACCAGGGCTCGATAGGGGAGGATGCGGTAACGACTGATCCCCTGCCAGAGCGCGCGAGCGCTGTAGAAGGAACCGGAGCCGGACAGGATCAGCATCATCGGCGCCAGCACCGGAAAGAGCAGGCAGGCGAGGATCCCGAGCAACAGCCCGAAGTTGGCTCCCTGGATCATCGCCGCCATGGATGACTGCTCGGAGACGGAGTCGATCTCGGCATCGGAAACATCGGGAGCCTGAGAATCCCGGTACAGGTCCTGCGACTCTGGTCCAGTTGCCGTCGCGCGCCACCTGGACCAGAGTTTGGCAATCCAGAAGAACGTCACCACCAGGACGCCGAAACCAACAGCAATAAACAGCACTGGCACAATCGAGTACGCGTCTCCAGCTAAGGTTCGATGCAGGGGGCGCCGCAGACCTCTGGCACCCTGTTGTTGTGGCCGCTCATTCCAGCTATCTTCGTTGGCCCGAGCCTGCTAAAAGCGGCAGCATCTATTATATCCACATATACAACACTCGACCGGGAGCAGAAGATGGCAAAGAAAGACTTTAGCATCGGCGTCGTCGGCGTGGGCAGAATGGGAGCCAATATCGCACTTCACCTCCAGGACGAGGGATTCCCCGTCGCCGCGATATACGATGCCCACGGTCCGACCGCAAGTGCGGTCGGCAGAAAGCTCGGCGTGAAACCGTCAAAGAGCCTCGCGGCCGTGACGGCAGCAGCCGACTACATCATCACGGTCGTGACCGATGACCGGTCGATGCGCAAGATTTTCGCCGAGCGCGGCGACAGTCTGCTCCAGAGCGCCAAGGGCAAGGTATTCATCAACTGCGCCACCATATCGCCCGATACCCACGTCGAGGTAGAGCAGCGGGCTGCCAAGGTGAAAGCCAGCACGCTTGAGGGGTGCATGGCCAGCAGTATAACGCAGGCGCGCGACGGGACGCTCTACCTGATGTGCGGTGGCAAGAAGCGCGTCTTCGACAAGGCGAAGCCGATCCTCGATTCCATGAGCATCAACCTGCGCTACGTCGGCAAGACCGGTCAGGCTGCCCAGGTCAAAGCACTGGTCAATATGGTTATGAACATCAATACCGCGGGTCTGGCCGAGGGGCTGGGGCTGGGCAAGGCGCTCGGCCTGAAGCTGGATGTCCTGATGGAGGTCTTCTCCCAGACCGGCGCCAACTCGCGGGTGCTGGAGACGGACGGCGAGGATATGGTCGACCGCGACCACGAGTGTTACTTCTCGGCCGCGCACGCGGCCAAGGACTCGGGAATCGCCCTCAAGCTGGGCAATGCCGCCGGCCTCAGCCTCCCCCTGGCCCGGGCGAGCAAGTCCCAGTTCGACAAGATGATCAAGATCGGCAAGGGCGAACTGGACAAGTCGGGCGTGGCGGAGCTCACCTTTCCCGGCCGTTCCGGAAACCGCAACAAAAAGAAGTAGGTCGCAGCGTTGCCCGGGGCCACCGCTGCCCCGGGCAACCGTCACTCCTCGGCTTGATCTAGCTGCTGCGGCGAGACAACCCCGGATGCATCCCGCCCTATTCCAGTCCAGAAGATCGCGGCCAAAAGACCGAAAAGGAGGGCCATGAGCCAGAACACGGCCCGCAGACCCAGCTCGGCTCCCATGTAGCCTCCCAGTATCGGACCAACTCCCCAGCCCAGGGCCGAAGCGCTGGCGATAACCCCCACGGCCACGCCGCGGTCGCTCTCGGACACACAACGGGTCATGATCAGGTTGATCACCGGACGCACCGCGCCCGCGGCCGCTCCCCCGGCGACCACCAAGCCTCCCAGCTGCAACGAATTGAGCGCAAATCCCTGCCCCACGGCGATCAGGGCGCTCAAGACCAGACTGGAAGCGAGAACAATGCGAAAACCCAAGGTCTCGGCATAACGGCCAAGCGCCAGGGAAGCGAGCGCCCCGCTGAGCCCGGCCAGCCCGAAAATCTTCCCCGCTGTCGCCACCACCTCCCCACCGCCGGCCAACCGCTGCAGGAACAACGGCAGCACCGGCATGCTGAGCGCGAAGCTGAACTGGCTGACCAGGGAACCGATCACCAGGAGTCGGAAGGGCCGGATCTGGAGGACGCGGCGGGTGTCGCGGAAGAGACCGGGCCGCGCCGCGCCGCCAGTCGCGCCCGCCGATGCCGTATCGCGCCGAAACTCCTCCCGCACGAAAGCCTGCACCATCAGCCCTCCGATGAGAGAGCATACACTCGCTACGAGAAATGTGCCGCGAAAGCCGAAACGCTCGACCAACTCGCCGCCGACATAGGGGCCGATGGTGCCGCCGAGCATGAAGACGGCCTGCATCCCGCCCAGCGCGAAACCGAGTTGAGCACGCGGCGTCGAGGTGGCCACCAGGGCCACGCAGGCGGTAACAGTCCCGGACAGGACGCCGTGCAGGCAGCGCACCCAGAACAGCTCGCCCGGATCGCGAACGTAGGCCGCCAGCACCAGCGCCAGCGCACCTCCGAGCATGGAGCGCACCACCATCGGCTTGCGCCCGATGCGGTCTGCCAGATACCCCCAGATGGGCGCGGAAACCGCCATCGCGAGACCGGAGACAGTGCCGATCCTGCCGGCCCAGATCAGGGCGGCGGACAGGTCTTCTACACCCAGATCCTGGACGTAATACGGCAGAAACGGAGTCACCGACTGCATGCCGGCGATCACCAGCAGCTCGGCGATGAACAGGGTATAGAACGCGCGTTTCCAGGTAGCCATCGCCTGCTGGTGCCGCCGATTCCACGCCGGACTGCAGCCCTCCCACCCGCGACGGAGAGCAGCCGCGCTAGCGCAGGGCCGAGACGCCCCCTCCCTTGAGAGCCCGGGCAATCTCCTTCTCGACATCGCCGCGCGTCACCATCGTGGTGTCGCCGGGGGTCTCCTGCACCAGGATGCCGTGCGCCGCTCCCCACTGCACCGCCTCATCCGGACCGTTCCCACCGAGCAGAGCCGCAATCACACCGGAGGCGAAGGAATCTCCCCCACCGGTGCGATCCGCGATCTCCACGCCCTCGCGAACCACTGCCTGGTGTACCGAATCCGACGCCACGTCGAACAGCACGGCGCCCCAGTTGATGCGGTCGGCGCTCAGCGCCGCCCGCAGCTGGGTGCCGATGTAGCTCAGGTTCGGGTAGTCGGATGCCACGGCCCGCAGCGTCTCGGTGTAGGCCTCCAGCCACTCCTCGAAAGTCGCTTCCCTGGGCACCTTCCGCACTTCGTACCCCAGCGCATCGGCGAAATCGTCCTGGTTGCCCACCAGGAAGTCCACCTGGCCGACGATGCCGCGGTTGATCGCGCGCGCGCGCTCCTTGTCGGGCTCAACCTTGGACCGGTAGTTCAGATCGAAGGAGCGGCCGACGCCGTGCTCGCCGGCTTTGGTCATCGCCTCAAGCGCCAGGTCGGCGGTCTTGGCCGAGAGCAGCGTGTAGATGCCGCCGGTACTGAACCAGCGGCTGCCGGTCTGCCCGAACAGCGTGTCCCAGTCGACGTCCCCGGGACCAATCTCGCGGATCGGCGTGTGGGCGCGGTAGTACTCGGTCACCGAAGGCATCACCCCCTTGCCCGCCCAGGTGAAGTTGATGCCATTGTGCAGCGTTCCCCTGCCGTCGGTGCTGTACTGCCCCTTGCCGCCGTTGTCGAACCAGATAACGTGATCGGTGTTGACGCCGGCCTCCCGCATCTGATTCTCGATGTTGCGGCCAATGCCGTCATCGACGAGGGCGGTCACCACTGCCGTACGCATCCCGAAGGCGTAACTGAGCCCCTCGGCGACATTGGTCTCTCCCCCGCCGTGCCATATCCGGGCCGTGCGCGCCCGGGAGGTCGGCACGGCGCCGGGATCGATGCGCATCATGACCTCGCCGAGCGCCACAGCGTCGAATCGGGTTTCTGCCGCCGCTTTCAAGTTCAGTGCCATTTCAACTCCCTTTGTCGATGTGTTGTTGCATCCCTCGCCATCTCCTCAAGCCGACACCCGGACTCGGCGCTTTTCCTTCATGGCCTTCTCCAGCCCCTCAAGCACCGCGACCGGGCCAAGCATGCTCTCGGGAGAGTCCTCCGAGACGCCGCGCCTGAATGCCCGAACGAAGCGGCGAATGCCCCCGCGGTACATGCTGCTATCCGGCTCGATAGTGCGATCGAGCCGGCCGGCGTCACCGATCACGCTCAGGTGGAAGTCCGGTCGGCCGGTCTGGATCAGATTGGCGGCGGCGACGCCGCCATCCTTCCAGCTGATTGTAGCGACGTGATTCCCGCCCTTGCCCTTGTGCACGCCGACGTCGTGGAGGTCGTACCCCAGGATGCGCAGGATCATGTCGACCTGGTGGATGCCGTAGAAGAACACCCCGCCGTACCTGGAGCGCACGTCGCAGGGGCCGGTCGAGACCACGGAGCGAATGCTGCCCAGCTTGCGTGCCTCGCGCTGCAGTTGGATGAAGCTCTCCTGGAACGGCAGGACGGAAAAGGATGACACCGGTACTCCCAACTCCGCCGCCCGCGCGAGAAAACGCCGCCCCTCCGCCTTGCGATAGCAGAATGGCTTGTCGATGAAGAGGGGCATACCCGCCTCGAGCAGCGGCCGCGCCGCCGCCAGGTGAAACCGGGGATGGCGATGGTCAACCACTGCCGCGTCGACTCGTCCGATCAGATCGGCGGGACGCTCGACTACGCTCTCGATCGCCCCATCGGCAGCTGCCCGGCGCGCCAGGGCCCGGGTCTCTCCCCACACGTGGGTGACGCGGGCTCCGCGCACCGACTTGTCGATGTTGAGCGTCCTGGCGATAGCAACCGTGTGGCTATTCTCGGCGCCAACGATTCCCACGTTCATGAAGCGGCCTCCCCGAACGGCCAGAGTCTGAGCACCGTCTTGCCGAGCACCCACTCCAGGTCTTCCTGGCAGAAGAAGGGCATCTCGTCCCGCACCAGGGTCAGCGCCTGGCTGTACTCGGCCTGGGCGAGGCAGACGGGCCAGTCGGTACCCCACATGATGCGCTCCGCTCCGAAGGTCTGGTACACCTCCTCCACCAGACCGTGCGTGTCTCTCCATGGATAGGGCTCGACGGACAGCCTCCAGGTGTGACTGATCTTCACGTAGACCCGCGGGAAGCGTGCCATCTCCATGAGCAGCTTGCGCCCCGCGGCATCGTCCATGTGGACATCGGCCATGTGATCGATGCTCACGTCCAGGTCGGGGACCTGCTCAAGGAGCCGGGCCAGATCCACGAGGCGGCCGGGCCCGGTGAGTATCAGCATCGGCACCCCCAGCTGCTCCGCCCTCTTGAACAGCGGCAGCATCAGCGGCCCGGTGAACCAGTCCCCTGCGGCGTCGACCGCCGGACTCAGACGCACGCCATGCATGCCGTGTTCCTCAGTCCAGACAGTGAGATGATCGGCGTTGGCTGGATCCTGCGGGTCCACCCGGCCCACCGCCGTGAACTTGTCGGGATACCTCTTGACGGCGTCGATCACGTAGCTGTTGTCCCACAGATTGTGGATCGGCTGGACGAGCACGGTCTTCTCCACGCCGTTTATCGCCATCAGTTCCAGCAGCATCTCGGCGTTGCGTTCATCGCCGGTGGGCGGATTGTCCGGATCAGGCCAGGGAAAGGCCGGGTCCTGGGTCCAGATGTGGACGTGCGGGTCTATGATGCGCAAGGGGATTCCTTTCGGGGTCGCGTGAATTCAGCGGAAGTCGCGGACGAAGCGCGCGGCATAGGACCGGACCTCCTTGGAGTTGAGCACGTGAAAGCGGCGCAGGCGCTCGACGGTCTGCTGGGAGAATCGCCTGAGCGGCAGGTAGACGAGCTGGCGCCCGCAGCGGCGCGCGATCTGGCGCCAGGATAGTTGCGGCGGCCCAGGCGCGACGATCGCCACCCGCCTCTCCCGCGAGTTCAGGGCGGCACCGGCGATCAGACGCTCTTCTAACGTGGTCGCGAGGTCCAGCCGCGGATCCTGCCACACATCGGGAATGGGACGGGGCGGGAACAGGAAAAAGCAGCCCCCGTATATCGCCTGTCCGATACCGGGCCCCACCATGGTGCGCCCGAAATGCTTAGCGAAGAAGCAAAGAGTGGACTCCTCACCATGCTCGGCAAACCAGGTGCTCTGCCAGTCGTAGAGGGCGGGATCGGCGGGGGTGTCGAACACGAACACCACCACCTCGATCTCCCCCCGCGCCGGCGGAATCTCGCGAACGTAGAGGTCGCCGGTGTGCCAGTTGCGCAGGGTTTCGCGGATGTCGAGTCCGTCCTTGAGCGAAGCCGTGAACTTCTCGCTCCGCGCCAGGTCCTGCCCGAGCATGAGCCGGGCCTGCTCGCGCACGTGCTGCTGAAAGCTCTCCACCCGCTGGTCCTCCGGCGGATAGGAGCACTGGCCGTACGGATCCCACTGCATCTGCCAGCGCTCCTGGTCGCGGGGTGGTGGTGGCGGCCGCAGCGGCAGCGAGCGCCACACCAGCGGCACTCCCTCGAGGCGATTGACGCACGGCCGCCGCTCTCCCTCGGCGTCGACGGTCGCGCCCAGGCCGAGCCGCATCTCCTCCAGCCCGGCTGCCCGCGGCATGCGCTGGGGCGGGTAGTCCCTGGCGGTCTCGACCACGGCCAGAGCGAAGTCGTCGCCGACCACCTGCTTCCCCGCCAGTGCCAGGTGATAGAGGTCAGGCGTCAGGCGCCGGTCGAGCAGCGTCATGTTCCGCACGTACTGCAGCAGGATCGACAGCGTCTGCGGGGTGATCTCCCGTCCGCCGTACTCCGCCGAGGCCACCAGCCGGTCCCGGGCCTCGAGGAGCAACGCCTTGACCCCGTCGACCGCCATCGAGGCATCACCCATCAGCTCGGCGCGGCGATGCTCGTAGAGGTTGGTGACGAACGGCAGCTCTCCGAGCGCGAAGTAGAGGTCGTCCTCGCCGGGCCAGCGCAGCTCCGGCATGGCGGCTGAACGGTCATGGTCCGGATAAGGCCTGCGGGTATGGTAGGCCTGGCGCAACCACGGCCAGTCGCTCACCGAGCAGATGAACATGACCTGTCCGTACTCGAGCTCGAGGCGATGCAGCTCGTACGCCATGCGGGCGATGCGGGCAGCCCGCTGGCTCTCCGGGTCCGGAGCCTGCAGCGCCGGCAAGAGAGCGGCCACAAAACGCTCGAGGATTACCGACTTGAGAGCATAGGGATCAGGCAGGCTCGTGCCGAACGGCTCATAGTGGGGGGTCTCCAGATCCACGTAGGCCCGGTCGACATCGGCATCCATGGCCTCGCGCAAACCTGCAATCACGCCCTGGCAAGGATCGATTGGCACGTAGTTAACCGCCGAATCGACAACCAGCTCCTGCTGCACCGTCACCGTCACGCGGGGCAATAGCTCGATACCCCGCTCGACCGGTGCGGCGAACGAGGCCGGCAGGGCGACGGCGAGGCAATCATACTGGGTTGCCCGCAGCCGGCGGCGCACTTCCAGGGCGAAGTCGGCGCTGCCGTAGATGATGGGCAGCACGCCGATTCGGGGACTGAAATCGAGGACGGCGTTCACGATGGCCTCGTCACGACCGCGTCTCGTCGTCCCGGCCCGGGTTGAGCGGGTCGTCGTCGCCGAAAAAGAAGTCCTCCAGCCCCAGCGCCGCCGGCCGCTCCCCCAGCGCCTGTCGGCGCTGCTCGGCGAGCGCTTCAAGATCCGCGCTTTCACCGCCAAGCACCCGGTCGAGGGCCTCCCTCCACGCCGCGTCGACGGCCACTGGGTGGCCCTCCTGCTGGGACAGGCGCTTCAGCGCATAACGGATCAGGTGGATGCCGTCGCGGGGGGAGAAATCGAGGTCGAGCCGGTGGGCCCGTTGGAGGAAGTCGACAGTGAGCTCAAGGAGATCCTCGCGGGCGAACGGCAGATGATAGCGCAGGATCGCCATCTCGTCGTCACGGCTGGGAAAACCGATCTCCAAGGTCGGCTGCAGGCGCGAGAGAATGTAGTCGGGAACCTCGTACGTGGACTCATCCTCGTTCATCGTCACGCAGCAGCGGAAGTCGGCGTGGGCGGCGACGACGATGCCGGCGATCACCGATTCCACGTAGCGCCGATGATCGAGCAACGGCGCCAGCGAAGCCCAGCTCTTCTCGTTCATACGGTTGCCCTCGTCGAGAACGCAGACACCGCCCCGCACCATCGCCGAGACCAGCGGCGAGGCATGGTAGGAGATGCGGCCCGACTCGGCCAGCACCGGCGTGATCAGGAGATCCTCCGGCCGAGTGTCGCTGGTGCACTGATAGATGTACAGCTCCTGATCGCGCTGCCGCGCTGCGGCCATCCCGAGTGTGGTCTTACCGATCCCGGGCGGCCCCACCAGCCGCGGTGACAGGGGCAGGTCGGCAGCGTCGAGCACCAGCCAGCAGGCCTGCAGCTCGGTCAGGGTGTCGGTCTGGCCGATCCACTCCTGGCCGGCCTCTACCGGCGGGCTCAACTGGAGCTCGACGCCATCTATGGATATGCGCTGCGGTCGATTCATGGATTTGCCGACGTGGGCGAGTAGCGCGGCGCGGGCGCGGACTATTGCCGCCCCTCGGAGCACCAGTTAATATGTCGGCGCGGATTCAGGCCGGGGCTGACGCACTCACCCTGGTCGCCAACCTGGTCACCATCCCCGCTCAGAGGTTTTGGATGCCCCACGAGCCTTGCTTCAGCCTGCGCACTCATGGAGGCGTAAGTGTTGGAGAACAATGGATTTATGATGGCAACGAAACAATCGCTCGACTGGAGGACAAAGTCGTCGAGCAACCGGAACAGAATCTACGGTACTTCGACAGGGTCCTCAAGCCGGTGGTCCTCAGAGACCTGCGCCTGAGCCCCGGCGGCCGCCCTCTTTTCGCAGGCGTCCAGCTCTTCTGGATCCTGGGCGGCGGCATCATTACCTCCGAGCTTCTCGCCATCGAGGTCGAAGGGGCCGGAACTGGTCGCCTCGAGCTGACCGTGGTCACCCGGGATCCCGGAGGCGTAGCTACCTCGCGCCGAGTCGTCGCGGTGAGCTACGACGCCAACGCCCATTCTTACGTCTATGATTTCCGCGCCCAACTCGAGCTGCACAGTCCAGAGGTCTTCGACATGGCCGAGGAGGTCTCGTTCGAGTACGCCGATCCCTGGTTCAGCGACATTCCCGGCCCCGGCGTGGGCTTCGATGGCATGTGGCGGAAGCGGTACTCCCACCTACTCGCCGACAACCCGGACGGCACCGTCTGGCAGATGCCGATCAACCACCACGCCACCGGAATTCCGTCTCCGGACGCGTTCCGCCGCGACGGCCTGCTGACGGTAGGCTTCGATCCCGGCAGCAACCCGGCCATCCAGTTCGTCGGCGCCACCGCAGACTCGAGTTCCGTCGGCGTCTGCAACTGGGGTTATGACCTCCATCTGTGCCTGCACCTCGAACGGGAGCAACTCTACCAGCCGATCTGCCCGCACTTCCGGCTCCGCCTCTGCCCCGACGAGCGAATACGGGAGATGCTGCGCTCAGCGCAGCCGGTGCCGGAGGTGACGGTGGGCACGCACCAGGAGCTGCCGATCTACGAGCGGACGACCAGCTTTGCTGTCGGCCTCAAGCTGGACCAGCCGACGCCCGGCGACACCGATCCGTTCGTCTGGGAGCCGGTTGGCGAGGGTACCCGATGGCGTCGGGATTACGGCCGCTCCGACGACTACTGCCTGTCGATCTCGAAGGAGGCGAGCGGCCCATCCGAGTGGCGCTTCGTCCAAGAGGGCGAGGGCATGTGGACCGAGAAGTGGGTCGGGACCCCCACATTTCGCGTCAGCTGTTTCATCAAGACCGAGCAGGTGGGAGGACGTGGCTCCTGTCTGGCGTTGCGGTGGGGGGTCTACAACTACCCGGAACGATTTCCCTATATCCGCTCAGCGACGGTGCTGGGCACGACCGACTGGACCCGTGTCGAGGTGGAAATGCCCGGACCCCATCCCCTGGATGTAACCGCCGTTTACCTCATCCTCCGCCAGGATGGTCCAGGCACGACCTTCTTCGACGATCTCCACGTCGACATCCTGCCCAACCCCGTACAGGCACCAATGGAGGCCATGTGAGCTACGATATCACCATCCTAGACGGCACGGTCATCGACGGGTCCGGCGCCCCCGCGCTCCGCGCCGATGTCGGCATCGTCGGCGACCGGATCGCCGCGGTCGGAGACCTGCGCGCCGCCGCCGCCGGCAGTACGATCGACGCCGGCGACCGGGTAGTCGCCCCCGGGTTCATAGACGTGCACAACCACTCCGATGCCTGGATGTGGAAGGAGGGGAACCTGCTGCCGAAGACAAGCCAGGGTTTCACCACCGAGATCATCATGGCCGATGGCATCTCCTACGCGCCGGTCGACCCTTCCACGTGGCGCCAGTGGATCTACTACCTGCGGGCATTAAACGGACTGCAGTTGGCCGAGTACGACGGCTGGGAGACCCTGGCCGAATACATGGTCCACCTGGATCGAAACAGCGCGCAGAATAGCGCAACCCACGTGCCCTATGGCAATGTGCGCACCATGGCATGCGGCTTCGATCGACGCGTACCGGACGACGTCCAGATGCAGGAGATCGTCACTGGCATAACCCGCGGCATGGAGGCAGGTGCGGTCGGCCTCTCCACCGGCCTGGACTACATCGGCCACTGCTTCGCCACCACCGACGAGCTCGTCGAGGCCTGCCGTGCGATCGCCCCGCACGGCGTCTACGTCTCCCACGTGCGTTACAAGAAGGGGACGCTGGAGGCGATCCAAGAGGCGGTCGAGATCGGACGCCGCGCCGGCGTGCCGGTGCACATCTCGCACTTCAAGGGCAACACACCGGAACAGGTAACCACTTTCCTGGACTATGTCGACCGGGTGGCCGTGCACGAGGTGGACTTCACCTTCGACGTCTATCCGTACCTGCCCGGCTCGACCATGCTGAACTTCTTCCTGCCCTACGAAGCCTGGGAGGACGGTCCGCTGGAGACCCTAGGCAAGCTGAATGACCCCACCCTGCGCCGCCGCTTCGGCCGCGCCCTCAAGCACGTGCGACTCGACCGGGTCAAGCTGGCCTGGCTCGCCACCACCGACAACCGGCGATATATCGGCATGAGCGCGCAGGATTACGTCGATGCGGTCGGCGGCTCGCCCGCTGACGCCCTGGCCAACCTGCTGATCCAGGAGAATCTGGCAACGCTGATGGTCACCCACCACGGCGACGACGCGCTCGTCCATCCCTTCCTGGCTCACGAGAAGTACATGATGGGATCGGACGGCATCTACTTCCCCGACGGTACAGTCCACCCGCGCCTTTACGGGTCGGCTCCCCGTCTGCTCGGACCATGCGTGCGCGACCACCGGCTGTTCTCGCTGGAAGAGGCGGTATACAAGCTCAGCGGCCATGCCGCGCAGCGCTTCGGGCTACGGGGACGCGGCTCGCTGCGCGAGGACAGCTGTGCCGACGTGGTGATCTTCGATCCGGCAACCGTCAGCGATCGCGCCACGTTCGCTGATCCGCATCAGCTCGCAGTGGGCATCGAGCACGTCCTGGTAAACGGCGTGCCGGTGATCACGGACGGGGTCCCATCCGCTCTCAAACACCCCCTGCCGGGTCGGAGCCTGCGCTTCGCACCGGCCTGACACCCAGGCTTCCGGAGGAGCAACATGATCGACCTGAGCGGCCGCGTCGCACTCATCACCGGGTCGGCGCGCGGCATCGGGCGCGGCTGTGCCCTGGAAATGGCCAAAGCCGGGGCAGACATCGCCGTCAACTACCATACCCAGCTGGAGGCGGCGGAGGAAGTGGCCGCCGCCGTCCGCACAATGGGCCGGAAGGCAGTGGTCATCGGCGCCGATGTCGCCGTCCGCGATCAGGTCGACGCCATGGTCGCCGAGACGGTCGAGCACCTAGGCAGACTGGATATCGCGGTCTGCAACGCGGCGCGAAGCCACCGCGCCCCCTTCCTCGACCTCACCGTCGAGCAGGTCCGGGAGACGCTAAACGTGACCCTCTGGGGCGTCTTCCACGTCGCCCAGGCCAGCGCCCGGCAGATGGTGGCCCGCGAGGAAGGCGGCGCCATTCTCTTCATCAGCTCGGTGCACGCCTTCCTACCGGTACCGGAGTCGGTGCCCTACAACACCGCCAAGGCCGGCATCAATCACATGGCCTCGACAATCGCCAACGAGCTGTCCCCGCACCGGATACGGGTCAATGTCCTCGAGCCGGGATGGATCGATACGCCGGGCGAGCGCAAGCACGCTTCCGAAGAGGAACTGCGTGAAAAGGGGAAAGAGCTCCCCTGGGGCCGGCTGGGCACCATCGAGGATATGGGTAAGGCCGCCACCTACCTGTGCTCGGACGCGGCCGACTACGTTACCGGCTCGGTGCTCCGCGCCGACGGCGGCTTCCGGTACTGGTTCTGAGCTAGGTAACCCCGGCGGCCGCGAGAGCGGCCTGCTCCTCCACACTGAGCTCCAGGAGCCGGCCGAGCACGTCCGAGGTGTGCTGACCCAGCAAAGGCGCCGGTTCGCGCAGCTCTACGGGGGAGTCGGAGAACTTCAATGGCGAGTTCGGCAGGGCCTGGGCGCCGGCGGTAGGATGAACGAGCTCGACGATCATCTCCCGGGCCCTCACCTGCGGATCCTCGACGACGCCCTGCACCGTCCGGATCGGTCCGCACGGCACGCCCGCCTCCCCCAGTACCTCCTCCCACTCGGCCACCGCCCGGCGACTGAATGCCGCTTCCAGCAGCGGCTCGAGCACGGCCTGGTTCTCGGTGCGGAGAGCATTGCTGGCGAAGCGAGCGTCGTGGGTCAGCTCGGGGGCTCCTACGGACTCGCATAGCTTGCGCCAGAGAGTGTCGTTCCCGGCGGCGACGACGACGTAGGCGTCGGCGGCGCGAAAGAACTGAAAAGGGGTGATCGACGGATGGCGGGAACCCAGCGGTCCGGGCACCTCGCCGGTCACGTAATAGCGCGAGATCGCGTTCTCCAGCAGGGCCACCTGACAGTCGAGCATCGATACGTCGACCTGCTGTCCGACACCACTCTTCTGGGCCCGCGTCAGAGCGGCCAGGATGCCAATCACGCTGAAGAGGGCGGCGCTCAGATCGCCGATCGACGAGCCCACCCGGACCGGCTCGCCCCCGGGCGCGCCGGTGATGCTCGCCAGCCCCCCCATCGCCTGAATGATGACGTCATAGGCCGGTCGCTGGGCGTAGGGGCCGGTCTGTCCGAAGCCGGAGACCGAGGCATACACCAGGCGCGGGTGCCGGGCGTGCAGCTCCTGGTACCCGAGATTGAACCGGCTCATGCTGCCCGGCCTGAAGTTCTCCAGCAGAACATCGCAGTGGCTGGCCAGATTACACGCCAGCTGCTGCCCCTCCTCCCGATGCAGGTCGATGGTGACGCTCTTCTTACCCCGGTTCACGCTGGTGAAATAGGCACTCTCCCCGTTCTGGAAAGGCCCGAAGCCGCGGGCCTCGTCGCCGCTACCGGGCAGCTCGATCTTGATCACCTCGGCTCCGAGGTCGGCGAGGATCATCGATGCATACGGGCCGGCCAGAACGCGGGTAAAATCGAGGACCCGAATGCCTTCAAGCAGTGAATCCATCATCTTTCTCCCGAGTGGGCAACCTTCACCCCGGCGCTGGGACCAGACAGGCCCCCTCGCCCGGCACCGTGGGGTTGGGCGTGTCGTCCAGGGCCAGCTCGTCGTGCAGGAAGCGGCGGAACTCCACGGCCAGCGGGCCGTTCAGCAGCTCGGTGCGCACGAGACCACCGATGTTGCCACCCCAACCGGCGCCGAGCCGCTGCACCGCGCCGGCCTCGGCAAGACGGCTCGACTGGAGGTAGTCATTGATGCATCCGACGACCCGATCGTAGGCTTCGGTCATCCGCCCGTAACCGCCCGGGATCAGCGCCAGACCCAGGCCTTCCTCGCCCGCCTCCGCCCGTCGCTGCAGGCGCTCGAACTCCTGCAGCTCCACTTCCCGATCCCGGTCGCCGGCATGGCTAATGCGGATCAGTTCCAGTGCCTCCTGCATCCGGCCGGAGGCAATCAGCGTCACCATTTGCTCGACGCGACTCTGCTCCGCCAGAGCGAAGGTGACCCGCCGCCGCAGGTAGATCGGCACATCCGGACCCAGGTGCTGGTACTTGCCGGCTATCTCGCTCTCGAACATCCGCTCATAGGCATCCCCCCTGCCCGCCTTACGTGCCCATTCCGCCACCTCGCGGCTGCTCGCGGCCGCAGGCAACCCGGCCAGCAGCTGGCAGATGGCCGCCGTACCCATCCCGATTCGGGCGGCACGCAAGTCCCGCAGGTAGTGGATGCGCTCGGCGTAGTCGGAGGCGAGGCCGACGAATGCCGGATGGCCGCCGGCACCGGACAGTTCCGGCAACAGGAGCTCGCGGATAACGAACGTCCCGAGCGAGTACGCGGCAACGGTCTCTTCCTTCGCGGCTTCGTCGTACACCCGCGGCACCTTGCTGTCCAGGATCATGGGCGCGTATCCGTCCGGCAGCGGCGCGCGGCCGGACGAGTGCGCGGGCAACACGCCGACGCTGACCAGGCTGCCGACTCGTCCCATAATCATACCGCCGTGGTCGGCGGTGCCTCCCCGCGTTCCCCGCAGCCACTCCGAGCTACCCAGGCCGTCGACCAGGTCCTCTTCTCCCACCGCGATCTTGGGGTCCAGTCCGTGCGCCCCCAGGGCGGCATAGGCCGTAGAGACCAGGAGAGCCGAGGAGGAGCTCATTCCGCCGCTCGGAGAGACGTTGCTCCAGACGGCTGCGTCCATGCCGCCGATTCCCCGCGCCGCGCCGTTGCGGCGCAGGTAACTGTCGAGAAAGATCAGGCCGCCTTCGGGAATGATGTCCCAGTGGCTGTCGAGGGCGGAACCAGTCTCCAGTTCCCGCCGGCTGCAGACCTCGCCGGCGTAGGTCATGCTCCCTTCCCGCGTGCTCACATCAGCCGTCGGCACCATCTCCCGCATGGCGAAGTCCACATCCGGGAAGCGGCTGCCGTTCTCAAGGAGGCTGCGCAGGCGCACCCGATCCCCGACGCCGGCGCGGGCGACGGTGATCGTGTCGGAGCCGCGAATGGCCATGCGCAACGACGGCATGCCGCAGTAGTCGATATGCATGCCCATGACGTTCATCTGGGCCGGGCATCGGGAGATCGCCACCTCGCCATCGCCACCGAAATCGTCGACGAAGCTGTCGAGGGCGCTCAGGTAGCGGCCGCGCCACTGGCGTTCGCTCCCCTCGCCGTACCACTCGAGCAGGAGAGCGTCCGCCCTGCCGGTTTCGAAGAGCTGTCTCCAGGCCGGGATGGCGGCGGTGAATTCCGGAGCCGCCGAAACTCTACTCATCGGCGTCGATCTCCTCGTCTCCTGCCGACGGCTCGGTAGCCTCGAGAACGTCCGCGACTTGGAACTCGGCACCGTTGTAGGTGATGGTGCCGCCGAAGGCGAAGTCGATATCCCCTTCGTTCCCTTCGTCCGGCGGGGCATCGATAGTCATGTCCACCTCCACCCGGGCCTCCTTGCCCCCGGAGATCATCAACTCGCCCTGCATGGTTATCGGCTGATTGAGAATCCCGATGTTGAGCGCACCAGTGAAGACCAGGTCGCCGTCGGGGGAGAACGCGTTGAACTCCCAGCGGAGCGCGGTCACGACCAGTTCGCCGCTTGCGCCCAGAATGGTCTGCCCCTCGGCATTGACCAGTAGCTCCTGAAAGTCGATGCCGACCGCCGACTCCCTTATGACCCCCATCACCGCAATCGCTTCTGCCCGCGGCTCCGGGTCGGCCGGTCCCGTCCCCCCGCCGGCGTCGCCGGCGTCGGCGCCACAACCCGGAAGGAAGAGAGCCACGGCGAGGGTTGGTATCCACCAGTCAGTCGTGCCGGTCATTAGCGGTACTTTCCAATCTCTTTACCCGCAACCCCGCTGCGCTGCATCAGGGAGTGAAGTCGGTCTTACCGTCGAGGCCAACGACGAATGCGGTTAGCAGCTTCACGGTGTTGTCCAGGTCCTCCGTGGAGATCGTCTCGACGGGCGTGTGCATGTAGCGCTGGGGAACGCTCACCAGTCCGGCGGCAACACCCGCCCGGCTGAGCTGGATCGCGTTCGCATCGGTGCCCGTCCCCCCGGGGGCGGCATCGATCTGGTAGGGAATTTTGTTGCACTCGGCCGCCTCCCTGAGCCGCGCGAAGACGACAGGGTTGATGTTGGCGCCCCGGGTGATGACCGGCCCCCCGCCCAGGCGGATGTCCCCCACCTTGCGCTTGTCCATGCCCGGATGGTCGGTGGCCCAGGTGACGTCGAGCCCGATGCCGACGCGGGGATCGATCCCGTAGGCGCTCGTGCGGGCTCCCCGTAGACCGACCTCCTCCTGCACCGTGGCAACGGCGTACAGAGCCGCCCGACAGCGGCGGCGGTGGCGGCTGACACTCCGCACCGTCTCGGCCGCCAGCCAGGCACCCATCTTGTTGTCCAATCCCCGCGAGACGATGAGGTTGTGACGCAGCGCGCCAACCTCAGCACGATAGGTCACCGGATCCCCGATCTCGACCAGCTTGCGAGCTTCCTTGCCGTCCTTCGCACCGATGTCGATCCATAGATCCTGCTTCTCCAGGACGCGCCGCCGCTCATCCGACGCCATCAGATGGACCGGCTTCTTGCCGATGACGCCGTCCACCGGACCGCCGCGCGCGTGCACTTGCACCGATCGCGCCGGCACCGTGCTCAGGTCGAAACCGCCGATGGTGTCAAAGTAGAGGTAGCCATCATCGCTGATGTGGACGACCTGGAACCCCAGTTCGTCCATGTGGCCGGCCAGCATGATCCGAGGCTGGCCCTCCGGGTTGTGCACGGCGATCACGTTGCCGTGCAGATCCACTTCCACCCGGTCGGCGTGCCGGGCCGCCTCCCGCTGCCAGACCTCTCTCACGGGGCCCTCGTATCCGGATGGACTCGGCTGCTGCAGCAGCTCGAACAGAAACTCTCTGGAAGCCTTGCGCATATGCTAACTTTCCGTCGACTCGACTGTGGTCGCATCCTGCTCCACCACCGGAGCAGCGGCCGGCCTCAGAAGGCGTCCGGCCAGGCAGCAGATCAGGTTGGCGATGAGACCAACTACGCCGGAATGGAATCCCCAGACCCTGGTGGTGCCGCTCGCCCACAGGCCGAGGGCGACGATCAGTCCGACCACCATACCGGTCAGCACGGTCCCGGCCGACAGCCGGCGCCAGTAGAGGCCGAGGAAGAAGCAGGGGACGATCTGAATGAGGACCTCGAACTTGAGCTCGAGCAGGCGGATCAGCGTTTTCTCGGTGCCGATGGCGACCACCACAAGAACCGCTATAATCAGCCAGGAACTGACCTTTCCCACCAGGGTCAGCTCGCTCTGGGTGGCCGCGCGGCGAAAGTAGGGTTGGTAGATGTCCCGAGCGATCATGGAGGAAATCGACAGCAAGGCTGAATCGGCCGTAGACATCAGGGCAGCCAGGATCGCCGCGAAAACGACGACGACGAGCCAGTACCCAAGGGCGGAGTCGGTCATCACCATCGCGCACAGCCGGCCCAGCGTCTGGTCGATGCTCGCCCGCGCCAGGTCGGGGAGAACCACGATCGCAGTCAGGCCACAGATCATAGCCACCAGCGTGGTCGTGAAGGGCATGAAGGCCATCATCGCGAGCGAGCGCTTGAGTGTCCGGACGGATTTCGCGGCATACAGACGCTGGATCGCCTGCGGGTAGATGGCGGCTCCGGCTCCCAGTAGCAGGACATAACTAAGCCAGCTGTTGCAGCTCTCCCAGTTTGGAACCTGGACCTTGGGCGGGTCGAGCCGACCAATCTCATCGACTACCGACTCCAGCCCGCCGCCGAGCCTGGGGACCAACACGAGCAGGACCGCAAAACCAACCAGCAGCACCACGCCCTGAATGACATCGGTCCAGGCAACGCTGCGCATTCCGCCCAGCGTCTCGTAGACCACCATGATCACCGCCAGGGCGACTATCCCGTAGGCCGAGGGAACCGCACCGTCGGTGAGCCCCTCGACGGCCGCCCCCATCGCCTTCAATTGAGCCAGAGTGTAGTTCCCGAGGGCATAGATCATCAGGACCGTGGCCAGGATCGAGAGCAACGGCGATCCGAAACGATGCGTGATGTAGTCGCTCGGCGTGATGAAGCCACGATTCCGGGCGATCCGCACGAGCCGGGGAGCGAACAGCAAGTATCCCGGGATGATCGAGAACATAAACAGCACCGACACGGTCCACTCGAAACCGATCTGGTAGGTCTTCCCGGTGTAACCCAGCATGGTGTTGCCGCTGTATTGGGTGGCGTAGAGCGTGAGGAAGAGCACCGCGAGACCTACCGAGCGTCCTGCCAGGTAGAAGTCGGTCAGGCTGTCTTCGCGCCGCCGCCGTCGCCCGAGCCAGCCGATGCCCAGCATCGACAGTAGGTAGAGGGCGACCACGACGAGGGCCCCTGTCCCGAAGACGAGCTCCGCGGCTCCCGGTTGCATCATCCCTCCGGCTCGGTCTTCCAGAAGCGGGTGATGACGAGGACTGTCCAGAGGGCCAGCGCCAGGACGCTCAGCAGGGTGACGCCGACCCACAGGGGCAGCCCGAAGACGAGGGGGCCGCGGTAGCCCTCAGGCCAGTACCACGGAATGGCCACCGCGTAGAGCAACGCGTAGACCACCCACAGCCACCAGACCTGGCGCGGCTCGACGCCGGCCTCGGCGTTATCGGACGATGACAATTCCTACTCCTTTGAAATCGACGCAGAAAACTCCGAATTTAGCCCAACCCGCCTTTTCGCGCGAACGGAATCAGCCGGCCCGAACGGGTCTCGCGCCGCTCGGGCCGGCTGTTGCACCAGCCGTTCGGCCCTGTACCTTCATGAACCGCATGGAGGCGCTTTATGACTATCTCGAAGGACAACCTGGTACTCTACAAGAACCACCCGGCGGTGGTGCTTGCTGTCGGTGACAAGATCGAGATCCTGCTCCCGGATGCCGCCACGCGCCGGGTCCGCGACAAGGATGTCCAGCTACTGCACCCCGGCCCGGTGCAAAACCTCGAAGCGGTGCTCCGACCGCCCACGACGACCGCCGACGTCGAGACTGCCTGGGAGCTGCTTCAGGGTCAGTCCACCACCGCCAGCGAATTGAGCGAGCTGATCTACGGCACCTGCTCCCCGGCGACCGTGTGGGCGACCTGGCAGCTGGTGAGTGCCAGCCTCCACTTTCGCGGTAGACCGGACGAAATCGCGGTCACTGCACCGGAAGAGGTGGAACGCGAGCAGCACCGGAGAACCGCGCGCGAGGCCGAAGCCGCCGCCTGGAGCGGCTTTCTCGACCACCTCCGGGCGGGAAAACCGGAACCTGGGGACGAGCCCTACCTGCTGGAGTTGGAGAAGCAGGCCCGTGGACAGCTGCACAACTCCCGGGCGTTGCGCGCCCTCGGCCGCTCCGAGAGCCCGGAAAACGCCCACGCACTGCTGCTGGAGATCGGTCGCTGGGACGCTCAGGTGGTGCCGTACGCCACGCGCCTGGGACTGGCCCTGCTCCCGCCGGATGCCGATTTACCCCCCCTGAAAACGGAAGACCGACTCGACCTGCCGCACCTGACGGCCCTGGCAATCGACGACCCGGACAGCAAGGACCCGGACGATGCACTGAGTCTGGAAAATGGCCGGCTGTGGGTCCACGTGGCCGACCCGGGCGCTATGGTCACGCCTGGTTCCGTAGCCGACACCGAGGCGCAGACTCGGGGGTCCAACCTCTATCTGCCCAACGGCACCACCCCCATGTTGCCCCCGGAGACGACGGCGCGGCTGGGACTCGGGCTCGCCGAGACATCGCCGGCCCTGAGCTTCGCCGTGAATGTCATCGACGGCGTGGCGACGGGCATCGAGATTCACCCGAGTCTGGTACGGGTGCAACGGCTCTCCTACGCGGAAGCCGACGCCGCGTTGGACACCGGACTGCTAGCCGGCCTCAACCACCTGACCCAGGAGCTGCAGGGCGAACGCTGGGCGCAGGGAGCAATGATGATCGAATGGCCGGAAGCACGGATACGCGCCGCACGGGGCGTGGTGACGGTGACCCCGGTCGAGCCAACGCAGAGCAGGGAGCTGGTTTCGGAAGCGATGCTGGCGGCGGGGGCCGCCATTGCCGAGCACGCAGTGCGGCACCAGATCCCCATCCCCTTCTCCACCCAGGCCCCGCCGCCGGAAACGCTAGAGTTGGAGGGATTGGCCGGTATGTTCGCGCTGCGGAAGTCACTGCAGCGTAGTCTGATCCGGACCAGTCCCGCTCCCCACGCCGGCCTCGGTCTGGAGCACTACACGCAAGCCACCAGTCCCCTGCGCAGGTACGTCGACCTGCTCGTCCATCAACAGCTCAGGGCCCACCTGCGCGGCGAGACGCTACTGACCAGGGAACAAGTAATGGAGCGGGTGGCAACGGCTGACGCGGCCGCTGCGAGCGCGCGCCAGGCGGAACGGCTGAGCAACCGCCACTGGACCCTGGTCCATCTGGCGGAGCAGCCAGGCTGGAGCGGCACCGGCATAGTCATCGAGCGGCGGGACCGGCGTGCCGCGATCATCATCCCGGAGCTGGCGCTGGAGACCTCGATGACGCTGCCGGCCGATATCCCCCTCAACGCCGAGATCACCGTCGTCCTGGCCGGCATCAATCTGCCGCGCCTGGATCCCCATTTCCAGCTCGTCGGGTAGGCGAAGCAGGCCGCGAGGGACTCCGCCACCAGTTCCACCAGCGACGCGCGCAAAACCAGGCTCAGATCCAGAACCTTTTCGGGCTCACCCTCAAGCCAGGAACAGACGTCGTGGAATTCGGGATTCTGCCGCACCAGCCAGTCT
>CAYWBJ010000157.1:0-4882 GCA_964456165.1 uncultured Gemmatimonadaceae bacterium
TGCAGGTATTCGGCTATCGGCTCGCCCAACTCCCCCCAGTTCCGGGATTCGCGGAGCTCCCGCAGCAGCTGCTGCCCTCTCCGTTCGGGCTTCAGGCCGCTCGCAGCCGGAAGGGATAATGGCCCGACGCCCGCCAGATCCAGCCAGCGATTCCCTGCGCCTGCGGCTATCGTTCCCAGGATCTTCAGGTCGGCGGCGAAAACGTCGCGCGCCCCTGGAGGCGGTCCCCCATAGTTGGAGCAGTCGCGGGCGGCGCGCAGGTCGTAGCCTGGCTCCAGCACCCGGGCCGCCAGGGCTCGTGGCTCGACACCCGCCCGGGCCATCTCCGCGCTCGATAGCCGCAGCATTTCGAGCGTCGCCTCTATAGGGGATTTTCCGTCTGCAAGACGCCTGAGGCACTGGTGCAGTTGCCCGGCGAAGCTGTCGAACGTCGACCCACCGACGAGCGCACGGCAGCTCGGAGACAGCCGGCGGGCTGCCCGGCGCAGACAATCCAGGGCTTCCGCGTCGGCCCCCAGCTCCTCGGGGGATGCTTCAGGCATAAGCGCCGGCACCTGGTAGGCTGGACACCATCAGGCCCAAGACCATTCGGAACCGTCAGGACTGTCGCGGATGACCACGCCGGAATCGAGAAGCTCGTCCCGCAGCCGGTCTGCCTCTCCCCAGTTCTTGTTCGCGCGCGCCTCGTCGCGGGCTGTCAGCTTTGCCTGGAGCTCGCCGGGCAGTTTGTCCGGCCGATCTCCACCTTCGACCTCGTCCATCTCGGTCTCGTAGAAGATACCCAGCGCGCGATCGACATCATCGAGGAAACCAATCACGGCACGTGCAGACCCGCCCGACAGATCCCCAACGCGCAGGGCAGCTTCGGCCGCGTTGACGATTCCGAAGACGTCAGCAATGGCTCCGGGGGTGTTCAGGTCGTCGTCCATGTGGGCGCGGAAGTCGGCCGTGGCCGACTCGAGCCGTTCGTTCCATTCCGCTACAGGCTCTCCGTCGACGGCCATCTCCTGCAATCGGTTTCGCAGCCGGGCGAATCGGTCCAGGTTGCTCTTGGCCGCGGCCAGCAGGTCGAAGGTGAAATTCATCCGGTGCCGGTAGTGGTTGATGACGATCAGGTAACGATAGGCGCGCAGATCGTCACCTGTCTCGGCGATTTGCCGCAGGCGATAGAAGTTGCCCTTGCTCTTGGACATCTTGGCATCGTCGATGTTCAGGAACTCGTTGTGCACCCAGTGGCGCACGAACGGCTGCCCGGTCGCCCCCTCGCTCTGAGCGATCTCGTTCTGATGGTGGGGGAAAATCAGGTCGACGCCGCCGGTGTGGATGTCGAAGCTCTCGCCCAGGTACTTCATCGACATGCAGGAGCATTCCAGGTGCCACCCGGGTCGGCCGTCGCCGAAGCGGGCATGCCACCAGACATCGCCGTCCTCGTCGCGGCGGGCTTTCCAGAGGACGAAATCGCGGGCATTCTCCTTGTCGTACTCGTCGCTGTCGATGCTGATCCCGTCCTGCATGCCGCTCTTGTCGAGCCGGGCCAGCTCGCCGTAGCTCGGAAATCTGGAAATGGAGAAATAGACCGAACCGTCGCGCTCATAGGCCAAGCCCCGTTCGATCAGGCGTTCGATCAGCTCGATCATTTCCTCTACGTGTTCGGTGGCACGCGGATAGAGATCCGCCGGCTCGACGTTAAGCAGGGCTAGCTCGTCGAGGAAGATGCGCTCATACTTGCGCGTCAGGTCCAGCAGCGAGCCCGGCTCTTCCTGCAGACGCCGGATGATCTTGTCCTCGACGTCGGTTATGTTCATCACATGGTAGACGTCGTAGCCCAAATAGCGCAGGTAGCGTTTGAGAAGATCGGCGATGACGAAGGCGCGGAAGTTGCCGATGTGGGCGTAGTCGTAGACCGTCGGACCACAGCTGTACATCCTCACTGTGCCCGGTTCGATCGGGTGAAACTCCTCTTTCTGCCGGCTTAGCGTGTTGTAGAGACGGAACATTGGGAAATGCTCTTTCGCCTTGAATAACAATGTGTTATGAGGAAAAAGTAAACTAGGATTCGACCCGGTGAGTGTCAAGGTGAACGCGCCCGCATCCCGGTAGCCCGACGGTGGTCCTGCCGGGTATTGGAGGCTCTATCTTTAGGCATTTTAAATGATCACGCCTTCCGCTCAGGGCCCCCCGTTTCTCCCTGCATTGGCAGATTCTCATTGCCCTTGCCGCCGGCGCCCTGGCCAGGTGGCTGTTCGGCCAACACAAGCTGCGGATCGAGTTCGTCGGAACCCTCTTCCTATAGGCGTTGAAGATGTTCATCGTGCCCCTGATCCTGACCTCGATCGTGATCGGCGTAGCCGGCATCGTCAACACGGGCTCGATGGGACGGATGGGACTCAATGACTTAATCTACTACCTTGGCAGCAGCTGCTTGTGGTCCTCACCGCTCTCAAGGCCTCATTCGGTGTGGCCGAAATTCCGATGATGAGCCTGGTAATGATACTGGTGCTTCTGACACCCGTGGGCCTGCCGCTGGAGGGGGCGGTCTAATCCTGCGCAGTGGACCGGGTCTTATACATGTGCCGCACTACCGTCAATGTCTGGAGCGATTGGTACGGCGCTGTGGTGGGAACTAGGCTGGATTAGGAGTTAGGGCGGGCGAGGTTGATCAAGCCGGCCGAACGTATGTCGGAAGCCGAGTCTTGTCGTCAAGGTCGGCGCTGGCGAGCTGATTCTCCGTAAGGCCCTCTGCGTCTGACAGGTCGGCATCCCAGGCACGGGAGCCGGGCAGGTTGGCGTGGTGCAGCTCGTGTTGGCTGGGAACTCTCCTACCTACGGGTAAACGGCCGGTCCCTGCGAACGAAGTGACGTGTCCAATAGATGCGAAACTTCCTGCGACATGAGGACACTCTGCGCAATATCCTCCGATTCGGCTCTGTAAATCACTTTAGATCCATCACGGGCGAAAGTTGACGTATGTGCCTTATGGATTATTTCCTGAATATCTCCCGTTTGTGTATTGATCCGCATCAAACCGCCATTCATGCCGCCTTTCTGAAAGAAAATAACACCTTGTTCGACCGAGAATGGTCGCCAGCAGTGAGTCTCCCCATCATTGCCGTGGAGATAAAGTGACTGGCGCGTGTCCACGTTGTAGCGGTAAATCTGAGCACCCTGATTAAGGCCACCTGCGGCGTAAAGTAGTTCCTGCGCATTGACCCAGTTGGCCGTCGGAGCATTCCAGTCCTCGTCTTTGTTGAGGGGGACTTCGTCTATGGCGCCTGTATCCAAATCGTAGAGATGGAAGTTCTTTGTTCCCTTGAACAGCAGTTTGTCATCGTTGGGTGAAAACTGAATAAACTGTATATCTTTTAAGGGGTCGGATAGGGGCAGCTCATAGGCCTCCTGAGCCAGGCGATCGTAAATCCATATCTCATTGTCGTCTACGATGTAGGACAAAAGTTCGGTATCGTGAGATGCTGCGACATGATGAATGACGCCATCCCTTTCGTGCACAACCTCCTGCACCTGCATTGTCTCCACGTCTAAAGAGAGGATTCGACTGACCGTGGGCGGGGGCGATAGCTGTCCGGCATTCGCTGCGGAATTACGACGAATGTACAAGAGGATGTTGTCCGATATCCAGGCTGGCGCGTTGGCTCTGTGACCGATTTCCGTTTCCATATCTGCATCGGCTTGACTTACTGTTGCGTTTTCGGTGTCTGCAACGATGAGCTTTGTCCCGCTCTGGTCGTCCGGGGATCCCAGGAAGGCAACGCGATCCCCGGACGGGGACCAACTTGCCCAATCTCCAAATGAGAAATTCCGCATCGAAACGACTTCCCAATTCGTTTCCTTCTCCAAATCATGGACAGTAATCGGCCGTAATGGAGGATCCATTTCATGGTACACAAGACGACTGGTAGCACCGTCCCAGACAGGGCCCCAGGCCCGCTTTCCGACGGGCTGCTTCATTTCTATCGCCTCCGTACTATTGGCCGACAACAGGAAGATCCTGTGCCTGGATTGGTAGACGATGAAGGCCCCGTCATGTGACGACCTCGGGAAGGCAAAATCACCAGAGTCCATTGAATAAATGAGCTCCTTCGCACCTGTCACCGGATCAATGCGAAGGAGCTGACTTTCGTCTCCTTGGATGGAGAAGATGATTGATCGTGCTTCCGACCACAGCGGGTACATTGGAGAGCTACTAATTTCGTGCGTCACCTGCTCCACTAGCCCGTCTGCGATGCGGTAGGTGAAGAGGTTCTGGTGGCCTGCTGAAAGATCCGGGTATACGACCTTGCTCCCATCGGGCGACCAGTCAGCCTGGATTGACCAGGCTCTCGTGTCGGTTCTGTTTTCCCGAAGAAGCCGCATTTCGGCACTTTCGACATCGACGACGTATACCCCGAGGATGTCGGCTCTGTCCGAGACAAACAGGATCTTCTGGCCATCGGGTGACCAGCGCGCGCAGACATCGCCCCATTCCATGAGACTGTCCGGGCTGGTCAATTGCCGTCCGGACCCCGTCTCGCGATCAAACACCCAAATCGTCGATGACATGTGTGTGCCTATGCCGGCTGATGCCGCTATGAAACGACCATTCGGCGAGACGTCTGGATGGTGAATGCTCAGTTCAGGATGATCAACTGGAGCACTTAGCTCGAGGACCGGGTCTTGTGCCGTCGTCTGGCCGTTCATTGACACCATGAGGACTACGGCCATCCAAGGAGAGAAGGCGCGGCGCAGCGTAGCGGGATATGAGGACACCGTCATTTTTTCAACTCCTTGTTGCCATTTCTTCACGATGTATAATGTGGCCGCAGAAGGGTGCAGGCAGAGTGAATTGTTCATGAACAGAGGGTAAACCTCTTGCGGTGAATCGAAT
>CAYWBJ010000158.1:0-6185 GCA_964456165.1 uncultured Gemmatimonadaceae bacterium
CCGGTAGCGGCGCGGATCTTCCTCCCACATTACCTGGCATTCGAAGCCCCACAGCCGCCGCATCAGCGGCGACTCGCGGGCCGCCAGCTCGAGCGGAATCGAGCGGGTGTGGTCGCAGAACGGTTTGACCTGGCGGCGGCAGCAGAACCCCTGGATCGCGTAGCGCACCTCCTGAGAGCGGTTGACCCCGCCCCCGTGCAACAGCCGGTTGTCGTAGATCAGGATAGTCCCCGCCTCGCAGATCAGATCCACGACCTGCTCCGGCGTTACGTCCTCGGGTGCGATGCAGGTGGCGTGCGATCCAGGCACCAGGCGCGTCGCCCCGTTTTCCCGGGTAAAGTCCACCAGCGCGAACATCGACTGGGCGTAGAACGGCAGCACGTCGTGCACGTTGAACGGCGGGTTGGGCACCGCCGGTCCCCCGTCCCGGTGCAGGCCTTGGGCCGCGATTCCTGGTAGCGGGGAGCGCGCGCCCATGTCGGCCAGCACGTAGTCTTCCCCCAGGAGATGGCTCATGCAGGCCACCACCGCCGGCAGCTGAATCAGGTCGCGGAACACCGGTGCCCGGGCAGTGAGGTTAGTGGTGCGCCAGGTGCCCGGCGCGTGGGCTGAGACGAACTCCTCCTCGTAGCTGCGGCGCAGCTCCGCGATGGCCGCCTCAATCTGGCTCTGCGTCAAAACCTGTTCGAGCAAGGTGTATCCTCGTTCGTCCAACTCGTCGAAATGTCGCTGCATGACCACTCCCCTTCGTTCGCCGACCATTCAGCCGCTTTGCTCACCCCTCGAACGCCCTGTAACTTCGACCTCCTCTACCCAAGCCCCCCGAATGCCAATGCCCGCCCCGCGCCCCAACATCGTCTACCTGCACTCCCACGACACCGGGCGCTACATCCAACCCTATGGTTACGACATTCCCGCCCCCAACATGCAGCGGCTGGCTGCGGAGGGCGTCCTCTTCCGGCACGCCCACTGCGCCGCTCCGACCTGCTCACCCAGCCGCGCCGCCCTGCTCACTGGACAGGCCGCCCACAGCTCCGGCATGAACGGGCTCTGCCACCGGGGCTGGCGGCTCGACGACTACCGGCAGCACCTCGTGCACGCGCTGCACCCGGCCGGCTACCACACCGTCCTGGCCGGCCTCCAGCACGTGGCCCCGGATCCCGCCCTGCTCGGATTCGACGAGGACCTGTCGACGCAACACAAAGCCGCCCGGGAGGTGGCGTCGAGGGCAGCCGCCTTTCTCGATTCGGTCTCGGAGGAGCCCTTCTTCATCGACATCGGCTTCCGCGAGAACCACCGCGCCTTTCCGCAAACCGACGCCGCCGAGGCGCGGTATGTGCGTCCGCCGGACCCCCTCCCCGACACCGAGGCCACCCGCCGCGACATGGCCGGCTACCGCGCCATGGTGCACGACCACGACGCCGGCGTCGGCGTCGTCCTCGACGCCCTCGACGCCAACGGCCTGACCGACAACACCCTGGTAATCCAGACCACCGACCACGGCATTGCCTTCCCACTGATGAAGTGCAACCTGACCGACCACGGCACCGGCGTGCTGCTGATCATGCGCGGCCCCCACGCCTTCTCCGGTGGGCGCGTGCTCGACAGCCTGGTCTCGCAGATCGACCTGTTCCCCACCCTCTGCGACCTGCTCGAAATCCCACCGCCCGGCTGGCTACAGGGCCGCTCGATGATGCCATTGATCCGGGGCGAGACGGACGAAATCAACGAAGCCGTCTTCGCCGAGGTCAACTACCACGCCGCCTACGAGCCGCAGCGGTCGGTGCGCACCCGACGCCACAAGTACATCCACCGCTACGGCGAATACGCGGGGGTGACGCTGCCCAACGTCGACAACGGTCTCAGCAAGACCTGCCTGCTCGAGCACGATTGGACCGACCGCCAGCCGGAGGTGGAACAGCTCTACGACCTGGCGTTCGATCCCCATGAGGCTCGCAACCTGGCCGCTGAGCCGGCCATGGCGCCCGTGCTGGCCCAGATGCGGGAACGTCTCGGACGCTGGATGCGGGAGACCGACGACCCGATCCTCGACGGCCTGCCCCTGCCGCCCCCGCCGGGAGCCCGGTTCAACGAGCCGCACCAGGAGTCGCCCGGCGACCCGGTCACGGAAACCCCTGGCTGACGCGGCGACAGAACCTGACGTCTCCAGCACGAAAGGGCCCGGCAGGATACACCTCGCCCGACTTGTTGTGCATCCGCTCGGCGAACAAAAAGCCACGGCGTCCACTCCGGGCTCGATTTCTCGCACCCCCCGGCGGGCTCCCGACCTCAGGTTCGGCGAATCAGCCGCCCCGAATCCGGTCAGTCGAAGTAGGCATCCCCGCGCCAGAGCAGGGAGCGAGCGACCTCGTCGTTGAGCTCGACCCCGAGGCCAGGCCGGTCGGACACCGCCATCCACCCACTCTGCAGGAAGGGCTTGTCGCCCTCGCACAGATCCTCCCACCAGGGAATCTCCCGGCCGTGGAATTCGAGCACTAGGAAGTTGGGCACCGAGGCCAACACGTGCGCGGCGGCCATCATCCCCAGCGGCGACGAGACGTTGTGGGGCGCGATCGGGACGTAGTGGGCATCGGCGAGCTCGGCGATCCGCTTCCCCTCCATGATGCCGCCTGACTTGGCCAGGTCCGGCATGATCACGTCGACCGCCTGCTGCCGTAGCAGCTGGAGGAAATCGAAGCGGGTGTAGTGGTTCTCGCCGGTGCAGATCGCCGTGCTCGTAGCGGCCCTGACCTGCGCCAGCGACTCGATGTTCTCTGCCGGCACCGGCTCCTCGAGCCACATCAGCCGCAGCGGCTCCACCGCGCGGGCGAGGGTAATCGCCGACGGCAGGTCGAACTGGCCGTGGCAGTCGATGGCCAAGTCGACGTCGTAGCCGATAGCTTCGCGGGTGCCCTCGATCAGCGAGATCACGTGGGTCATCTCCCGCGCCCCCACCGACCAGTTGTGCTCGTCAAGCCGGCCGACGCCGGCGTGGTCGACGTCGAACTTGACAGCAGTGTACCCCTCTTCGAGCACCTCGCGGGCTTTATCAGCGTAGGCTGACGGCTCGTTAGTCTCGCCGGCGTGGCAGTCGGCGTACAGCCGGATCCGGTCGCGGTATTTACCCCCCAAAAGCTGATATACCGGCACGCCCAACGCCTTGCCGGCGATGTCGTAGAGGGCATTCTCGATCCCGGTCAGGGCGAACACCATCGGCGCGTTGCTGCCCCCGCCGTAGCGGCCGTGCCGGCGCAGTTTCTCGTACAGCGGCCCGGCGTTCATCGGGTCTTCGCCGACCAGCTTCGCCTTCAGATGCAGCACCGTCTCCTTGGTTGCGAAGCCGGAGGTGAAGGAGCCGGCCGAGTTGCATTCCCCCGTTCCTACTATACCCGCGTCGGTGTAGACGCGGACGAAGGTCCAGACACAGCCGCCGCTGTGCGGCTCGTCGCGCCCGATCACGCAGGCCTGTACGTCGGTTATTTTCATTCTCCTGCTCCGTTTCGGTTCTGGGAAACGCCGTTTTGGTTCTCGGATACTCTCTCGAGCGACGCCCTCACGGCATCCAGATCTCCTCCCCCCTCTCTCCAGGCGGCGGCCACCCGGGCGTAGCCGTGAGCGCGCATCATGTCGCTCAGGGCCGGGATCGTAGCGGTCGCGTGCCGGGCGTTGCCTGCGGTGTCGGCGTCGATGCCGCTGACGCAGGCGGTCGTCGCGCCGACGGCCGTCTTCAGCATCCGCATCGAATCCAGGATATTGAAGACCATGCGGCTCTCCCAGACGTTCAGGTCGAGCTCGGCGTGGTCAAGGCCGGCCGCCACCGCGGCGTGGTTGGCGCTGACCTGCAGGCAAATCTGGATGAGGAACTCCGGAATCACCGGATTGACTTTGCCCGGCATGACCGACGAACCCGGCTGCACCGCCGGCAGGCGCAGTTCACCAAAGCCGGCATCCGGTCCGGATGAGAGCAGCCGCAGATCCTTGCCGATTTTCACCAGCCCCCGCGCCAGCAGGTCGAGCGCGGCCGAAACGGCGGCGAGGTCGTCGGCGTTCTGGGCCGCGTCGAACAGGTTGGCGGCCTGCTCGTAGGCGGGGTCACCGCTGACAGCAGCCAGCTCACCGACGATGCGCTCGCGGTAGGCCAGCGGTGCGTCGCTGGGACGGCCGACGATAGTACCGCCAAGATTCACCAGGTGGAGAGCATCCACCGCACGCTCCAGCCGTTCATGCTGACGCCCCAGGCCGGCTGCGCAGCCGCCGAAGAAATCGGCCCAGCCCGTCGCCACCGCGTCCTGGAGGCAAGTGCGGGCCAGGCGCTGGCCGTCCCCGAGTCGAGCCCCCGTGGCCAGTAGGACGGCGATCAATTCCTCCAGTCGCCCGCGCAAACCCGGCCACTGCAGGATGACTGCCATATGGCAGGCGGTCGGGTAGACGTCGTTGGTCGACTGATGCAGGTTGACGTGGTCGTTCGGGTGCACCCGCTCGTAGCGGCCGGGCAAGCCCCCGATGTAGCCTTCGGCCAGGTTGGCCAGGACCTCGTTGGCATTCATGTTGGCCGACGTGCCGCCCCCGCCATGAAGTCGGTGAACCGGGAACTGTGCCCACCGCCCGTCCTCCACCACGGAACGCGCCGCCCGGTCCAGGGCGCCGCCGATCTCGCTGCTGAGGGCACCGATCGAGACGTTAACGCCGGCCGCCGCCCGCTTGATGCCGGCCAGAGCCGTGATCAGGGTGGTATAGAACCCGATCGAATGCTCCCCGTCGAGGGGAAAGTTGTCGATGGCGCGCTGAGTCTGCGCCCCGTAGAGGGCTTGGGCCGGCACGGCGACCTCACCCAGGGCGTCGCGCTCGATTCGCGTGGCTTGCAATGGAATTCTCGCCTGTGACCCCCGGAGCGTCGCAAAGATGGCGTCCATGGAGGCTGCCCAGTAGTCGGCGGCAGGGCCTTTGTGGTCGATTCGTTTGAAGAAATGCGATCCGCCGTATACCCACCAGATCGCGGGACTATTATTGTTCCCCGCCCGGAAAAGCTTTGCGACACCCAGACGGCACCGCACTACTTGGAGCACGGTGGCAGTGACAATGGGTCCGGCGGCCGAGACGACCGCCGGCAAACCGTTTGCACGAACGGACTGCACGAGCCCCGCTCCCCGCGAGCGGGGGCTTTGCGTCGTTAATCGAGGCTACCCTCCTCTTGCGCCCGGCAATGCATCGCGTCTTCAGGCATCGTCATGGACCTCTGTCGGGAAAGCAGAAACGCAGCCGTGTGGCGATCCAGTTTCGCCGCGTTGACCTCCGGCACGCCTCTTCCTTAATCTACTTCCCGACGCATCACGGAGATAATGCGATGGAGATCGCCCGCCACGGCAGCCGGCTCGACCGGGACCAGTATGTCGGACTGACGCCCAGGGAGCAGAAAGCCCATTTCGAGGAGCACGGTTTCCTCTGGGTTCCCGATGCGGTGAACCGGCAGGAGATCGAGCGGCTGGTGACCGACCTGGACGCCCACCAGCCGCGACCGTCTCTCGATTACGCGAGCGAATGGCCCCCGCCCTCCTCGGTGGCGCTGATCACCAATCACAACCTGCTGGCGGCCATCCGCACCTGCATCGGAGATGACATCCGCTTCTTCAAGGGCGTGTTCGGCCAGTGGCTCAACCACGGTGAGGAGGCGATGCGGCGCGGGCGCCAGACCCTGCACCGCGACTTCGACAACGCCGGCCGGTCCTCGCCCACCTGGTGCAACAGCGCCGTATACTGCCTCGACCTGGAGCCGGATCGCGGCCCGTTCTGGGTTATTCCCGGCACACACAGGCTCCCCCTGACCGCGAATGGGACCGACTTCGAGCACCTGGCCGGGCAGGCCCTGATGTTGTGCGCCCGCGCCGGCGACGCCGCCCTGTTTCACTGCCTGGCGGTGCACGCCGGCGGCGTCATGCCCGGACGTGAGCCGCGGTCGAGCTTCTTCTATTCTTACCGTCCGGGAAACGTGCCGGCGGCCGACTACATGCCGGAGTGGCCACCCGAGCTGCTCGAATCTGCCGACGACGAGTTGCGGCCGCTGCTCGAACGCTGACACCTGCCAACAAGATGAGGCCGACCGTCCCCTTCGACAGGAGCGCGCAGGAACAATTCCGCAGCCAGGGGTTCGTCCGTCTCGGGGTGCTGCTGTCCACCGGCGAGCTGGC
>CAYWBJ010000159.1:0-14220 GCA_964456165.1 uncultured Gemmatimonadaceae bacterium
TTATGTTCAACCGGATGTGTGGGATGGAGTCGCTGTTCATGGTGTTGCCGGTACGGAAGAGGCGTTTGCCACCGATGAGTTATGATGCGCCGTTGTCTACTGAGTACTGGGATGACGACGGGTCGGAGGCGTTTGCCGGTATGATGCGGAGGCTGGAGGACGAGGAAGTGGTGTTCGAGTAGCGTCGCGTGCCTGTGGGATCTCGGGGCCTGCAGGATCCCCCAAGAAAAACTTCGGCCTCTGTGGGACACGACTCCGGGATTCTTTCTCCGCCCTAGCCCTGCACCGGGCCTACCTATATGCAGGACCGCTCTTAGAGGCGACCTTGTACAAGCCGATCGACCTCCACGTCAGCTGGAAATCGATTTCTCAATACGGATAGTTTGCGCCCATGAAAGTCACTGAGATCGAGGTGCATGAGTTTCAGGTCGATTACATCGATCTGGTGCGGCATGTGGTGACGCATTACAACGGCAATGTGAAGCGGGTGATCTACTTGGCGCGGACGGATTCGGGGTTGGAGGGGGTGGGAGAGGGGCATGGGCGGGAATCGGAGGAGGTTCTCAGTCGGTATGTGGGGAGCAATCCGTTCGACTGGATTGGGGACGACACTTCGCTGGCCTTGGGGACGGCGATGTACGATCTGATGGGGAAGGCGGCAGGCGTGCCCTGTTACAAGCTGTTCGGGCAGAAGTATCGGTCCTGGGTGCCGGTGGCGGCGTGGACGGTTTCGGCGCATCCGGATCATATGGCGGCGGCGGTCCGGGAGTATGCTGAGATGGGCTATCGGTGGCTGAAGTTCCATCTCTCGCCGTTCGAGAATGTCTTCGATCAGACAGCGGCGATGCAGGCGGTGGCGCCGGCGGGTTTTCGGATTCACTACGACTTTACCGGTGGCGGCACAGGCGATTACATGCCGGGATTGCTCGCCCGGCTGGCGGAGTTTCCGATTGCCGGCTGTTTCGAGGATCCGCTGGACGACGGGGATCTGGAGGGGGCCAAGGAACTGCGGCAGCGGGTGCGGCTGCCGATCCTGCGGCACCGGGCGCCGTTGAAGAACACGTTCGAGGTGCTGATGGGGGCGGTGGACGGGTGTATCGAGGGACACGGGAAGATCGCCGACGCGATTCGGCTGGCCGGCCTCTGCGCGGCCGGCAACCTGCCGTTCTCGCTGCAGCATGTCGGGGGGACGATCACCCAGGCGAAGAACCTGCACCTGATGGCGGCCTCGCCAACCGGGACGCAGCACTGTGGCAGCGGCACCGAGATATTCCGGAGCGACCCGGTGGTGCGCCGGCTGGAGCCGGTCAACGGCTGCGTCCGCATTCCGGAAGAGCCGGGACTGGGTGTGGAACTGGATCACGCCGAGCTCGAGCGGCTGAAAGGATTGGTGCTACCGGAACCCCCGCGCTGGATTGTCAGGTCGCGATTGGCCGACGGTACCCGGCTGTTCGGGCGTGCCCAGGGCAAGCGGCATTTCATGATCCGGCCGGACTGGACGCGAGGTGGGATGCCGCTCAGCTACGATGCTCCGATCTCCACCGATTATTGGGACGATGACGGTTCCGAGGCTTTCAGGGTCATGTGGTCGAGGCTCGATCGCGAGCAGGTGGTCGTCGAGGTCCCCTGAGGGCCCCTCATACCCCGGGGGCGGCAGTCAGAAATCCAGCCCGCCGCCGCCGATGAGCAGAATCGCCCACCGGTCCAATCGGTCCACCTCTCGGTCCTCGTTGTCCCAGTAGTAGGTGAAGATGTTGGCCTGATTGTAGTTGTTGAGCAGGCTAAAGAAGGTGACTAGGTTGTCAATCACGAAGTGCCGGCCGTAGGTGAAGCGCAAGCCGAGGTCAGGGTGAAGGAATCTGGGGGCGGGTCCGACATGGAATCGATCGACGTTCCGGAGGTGGGCCGGCGTGCCGGGGTCCAAGATCCGCAGCGGTCCAGGTTCACCGCAATGCAGGTGGAGCAGCCGGCCGACCGGATTGTCAATCGCGGACTGCCCGGTCGCGTGGGCGGCAGGCCGTTTGACATGCCCTGAGGGCCTGGCTACCGTTTCGCGACCGCCAAGGACTACCTCACAATCGTAACCGAGCCGGTGGCTTGAACACCATTCTGTTCGTCGACCACGCCGCGGCCATCGGCGGAGCAGAGAATAGCCTGCTGTCGCTTCTGGAGGGTCTGGACCGCAGCAGGTGGACGCCTCACCTGGCCTGTGCCGGCGGCGAGCTCGCCCGCCAGGCTGCCGCCCGCGACGTGCCCATCCACATACTTCCGATGTTCACCCTGCGGCGACTGCGGCCGCGACCGTGGCTGCGGACGGTCCACGCCCTGGCCTGGCGAATCGAGGCCGACCTGCTCTATGCCAATACCGCGCGCGCTGCGCTCTTCGCGGCGCCGGCCGCCTTGATCGCCAGGCGGCCCCTGGTCTGGCACATGCGCGACTACTCTTTCGTCGAATCCGGCCCGCCTTGGGCCTGGCTCGATGGCCTGCTCAAGCGGCTGGTTGGGGGCTGTGCCGCCGAGGTCGTGGCCAATTCCCACTCGGTGGCGGCGCGAATCCCGGTCGGCGACCGGGTGCGGGTCGTGCACAATGGCATAGATCCGGATCGCTATGATCCGCTCCTGGACCAGGGCGAGGCGCGGGAGCGGCTGGGTATGCCCCGCGATCGGCGAGTGGTGGGCATGCTGGGCCGGGTCCGGCCGTGGAAGGGACAGGAGACCTTTCTGAGGATGGCTGCCCTGGTGATCGAGCAGGATGCCGGCGTGGACTTCGTCGTGGCCGGCGGCGATCCCTTCGCGGTGGGTGATTCCTACGCCGCCGGTCTCCGCCGCCTGGTGGAGGAGCTGGGTATCGCCGACCGGGTAACCTTCTCCGGCCATCTCGAGGATGTCCGCCCCGCCCTCGCCGCCATGGACGTCTACGTCCACCCCGGCGAGCCGGAGCCGTTCGGCCTCGTCAATCTGGAGGCCATGGCTATGGAAAAGCCGGTTGTGGCCTTCGCCCATGGGGCTCTTCCAGAAATAGTCGAGCACGGCCGTACCGGTCTGCTGGTGCCACCGGGAAACGTGGAGGAGCTGGCCAGCGCTGTGGCCATTCTCCTGCGGGATAGCGAGGGCGCGGGTCGGCTGGGAAGGGAGGGGGCGCAGCAGGTGCGGGACCGCTTCGCGATCGGGCGCACCGTCACGGCAATCGAAGAAGTGCTGGCGTTGGCGACCGATCGGTGTTAACAATGGGCATGCCGACGAATCACAGCGCTTTGTCCGGTGCCGACCCATGGGGCTGATCAGGCCAATCAACCAGGGTGGAACGGCGGGGCTCAAGCTCTTCAAGTGGCTGGGTGCCCCGGCCCTGGCCATCGGGCAGCGGCTACAGTTACCAGCCCGTATGGCTGGTAACGAGCTGCTCTACGAACGCATGTTCTCCCATGCCCTGGACCGTTTCGAGCTGGAGAACCGCTACTATGGGACAGGGGGCGCGGCCACCTACTCACTGCTCTACCTGCTGCTGCGCTCGATCACCGAGTTGCCGGTCCAGCGGGTCGTGGAGCTCGGCTGCGGGCAGACGACGCTGCTCCTCGACGCCCTGCAGGCGGTGCGGCCGTTCGAGGTCACCAGCTACGAGAGCGACGCGACCTGGGCGGAGCGCATCGGCGACCAGGTTGGCCACCCGGTCATTCGGGCGGAGCTGGTGCAGCGCCGTGTGTGTGGGCGCCGGACAATGACCTACGATGTGGATGTGGGCAGTGGCGGGCAATGCGATCTTCTGCTGGTTGATGGGCCGCAGCAGCGGGGGCGCCGCTGCCGCTGGGGCGCCCTGCAATGGATCGACCAGGTCCGGTCCGACGACTTCATCCTTCTCTTCGACGATGCTGAGCGCCGCGGCGAGCTGGATACCATCGAGGCGGCTTTGAAGCTTCTGCGCCGGCAGCAACGTTCCTTCCGCACCCGGTTCTTTTACAGCACGAAGTGGCAGTTCGCTATCGCCGGCGGGCGCTGCGCGCCGATCGTCGCCTTCTGACCGAATCGCAGATGGATGGGAAACGCTCGATCCTGATCACCGGATGCTCCTCCGGAATCGGGCGCTGCCTGGCGCGTGGACTTGCCGGCCGTGGCTACCAGGTGTTCGCCACCGCCCGGCGCTCGAGTGACGTGGAGAGCCTGGCAGCCGAAGGGCTGTCCAGCTTGCAGCTGGATCTGGACGATTCCGTCTCGATTCGGGAGGCCGTCGCCGAAGTCCTGTGCCGCACTGGTGCCGAGCTCTACGGTCTGGTGAACAACGGCTCCTACGGGCTCTACGGCGCAGTGGAGGATCTATCGCGCGAAACGTTGCGCCGGCAGTTCGAGACCAATCTCTTCGGCACCCACGAGTTGACGAGTCTGCTGCTCCCGGTCTTCCGGCGGCAGCGGCGGGGACGAATCGTTCAGATCGGCTCGGTGCTCGGTTTTGCTCCCATCCCGTTTCGCGGTGCCTACAACGCCAGCAAACACGCCCTCGAGGGGCTTTCCGACACCTTGCGCCTTGAGCTGTGGGGCAGTGGGATCCACCTGTCCATCGTGCAACCCGGGCCGATTGCCACCGGCTTCCGCGATTCGGCTCTTGGTGCTATGGAACGGGAGCTGGATCTGGACAACAGCATCCACGCCGAGGTCTACGACGCCCTCAGGCCGCAGCTGCAGGGCCCGGGTGATCCGCCATTTACGCTACCCCCGGAGGCCGTGCTGAAAAAGGTGATCAAGGCGCTCGAGGCGCGGCGGCCCAAGGCGCGATATCCGGTTACGGTCCCCAGCCATGCCTTCTCCTGGTGCCGGAGGCTGTGCCCAGGCTGGCTGCTGGATCGGCTGCTGCTGATCGCCGGGGGCGGCGGGCGGCGGGAGTAGCGGCCGGATTCCGACAGCGCCTGCTGTTGGTTCGGTCCGGCCTAGACGCGTTGGGGCCGGCCGTGGGGCCCGGCGCGTCTCCATGCGGCGCAGTCAGCTGGCTGTCAGAAGGTGGGAAACCGCCCCTGCGGCCTCTCGCTGGAGGGTGGCGAGTGCGTCGGCGGCGTAAGGGCTTTGCCAGACCTGGTAGAGGTCGCGGTCGTACAGGTCTGCCGGAACCAGGTAGCCGGAGACTCCGGAGTTGGCAGCTGTGACGACGAATACGGCCGCGTCGGGGAAACTGTTTCGCAGGTCCATCTGGAAACTGCTGTAGGGCTCGCTGGGCGTGGCCACGAACAAGGCGGAGCCCGTTCGCCACGCAGTTATCTCCTGGCCGCACACTCCATCCTGTCCAACCGCCCGAATCTGGTCGACCTGGCGCAGCTTGCGCCGGGCCCGTTCCTCGGCGTGTCGCTCGGTAGCCCGATCCAGTTCGGCGGTCAGCTCGTCGGTCGAGGGCAGCTGCCGCAGCGGCAGGTCTACTGGCGACAGGATAGCGCCGCAGGCTGTGGATGGCGCGAACGACTGTGGGCGCCACACCGCCAGCGGGGCTCCTGATTCGACCGTCTTGGAATAGGCTAGGGCCTGGCGCGGCGGGAGCATCCCTTCGAGCACCGACAGGACCGCGTGGCCCAGGCGCCGGCCGTGCTGGTCGGCCAGGGCGGTATCGCCGGAGTACTGGTGCGCGGGAGAGAGCTCGCCCGAAGCCCCTTGGAGGAACAGGCAAAGCCCCGGGTTGTGGCCTTCGACCAGCTGGCGCATAGCGCCGATGTAGTCGGGGGACAGCAGCCGGTTGTCCCAGGCCAGCGTCGTCGGGTGGCAGGCGTAGTTGACTATGGTGGCCAGCGGCTGGTCGTCCCGGTTTCTCGTGATGCGGGCGACCAGCAGGGTGGCGTCGGCAGCGGCGGTGGGGTTGTAGCCGGTCAGGTAGCGTTCCGAGCCCATGGGATCCGGCAGGTCGCGGTTCACCGCCAGGTCGCAGCGGCCGGTGCCGCAGGTCAGGGGGCTGGGGCTGTCGGCGGCCTGGGCTACCGCAGTGTCCGCGGCATCGGCCAGGCGGTTGCAGACCCTGTCGATGTAGGGCTCGATCAGATGGCCGCCGGGAAGGTCTCTCCGGGTGGGGGTGATGAACCCGATGCCGTGGGTGTGGGTGTGGGCGATGATCACCCGCGCCTCATCGCCGCCGCAATGGGCCACTAGGGGCGTCCGCAGGCGCTGCATCACCTCCAGGTCGGGCGTTACAACCCAGTCCATGGAGACCAGTATCATACGGTCGCCAGCTTCCGGCTCCAGGGCCAGCACGGTGGCGGTCAGGGGGCGGTGGACGCCTTCGGCCACGTCGTGTTTGGCCGCCCCCCACATGCGCGAGTAGATGCCGACAGGGGCGGTGATGTCGGTACGGGTGACGCCGGCGTTGAGTGCGGCTGCGGGAGGCTGGACGACCAGGTTGTCCATCATGGCTTCAGGTAGAGGTAGCCGCCGTCGAACGGGTAGAGACAGCCGGTCACGAAGCCGGCCTCGTCGCTGCACAGGTAGAGGGCGAGCGCGGCCACCTCCCGGGGCGCGGCGAGGCGGCCTATGGGGTGTTTCTTCTCCAGCTGAGAGAAGACTTCCTCCTCGCGCCCAGGGTAGTGCTCGCGAATGAAGCCGTCGACGAAGGGGGTGTGCACCCGGGAAGGGGCGATGGCGTTGCAGCGGATGTTCTGGTCGATGTAGTCCATCGCTACCGAGTAGGTCATCGAGAGTACGGCGCCCTTGCTCATGGAGTAGGCGAAGCGCTCGGGGACGCCGCGGATCGAGGCGGCGGAGCCCATGTTGAGAATGGCGCCCCCGCCGGCCGCGAGCAGGTGGGGAATTCCGGCCTTCAGACAGTTGTAAACGCCCTTGCCGTTGACCGCGAAAACGCGGTCGAAATCATCCTCGCTGGTTTCGACCGCGGTGCCGATGTGGGCGATGCCGGCGTTGTTGACGAGCAGGCTCAGTTGACCTGCCCGGTCCGCGATATCGGCGTAAACCGCTTCGACCTGGACCTGGTCGGCGACGTTGCAGGGGAGGGCAGTCGCCTCTCCGCCCGCGCCGGTGATGGCCGCGGCTGTCTCGGCGATGCCCTCCTCGTCGACGTCGAGGAGGAAGACCTGGGCGCCCGCCTCGGCGAAGGTGGTGGCGATCGCCGCGCCCATTCCCTTGGCGGCGCCGGTGACGGCGGCAACCTTGCCGTCGAGTCTGAACATTGTGTGGCTCCTTGGTGTTGCCTCGCGCCTTCCGCGTCCTGTTGGAGGGCTGTACGGTCGGTGGCAGTGCGAGGGCAAACAAAACCCTGGGGTCGACGGCCGGCAAGGGCCGGGTGCGCGCAGCTGCGAAAAGTTGACACCAGCCGGGCGAGCGGCGACGTTAGCGCCACCGTTGAATACGCGTAATATCGGGGAGGGCGATTGGGAGGGAAAAAGCGGGTCGCCATCGTCGGCGGGGCCGGATCCTGGGGGCGCAATTACACCCGGGCCTTCGTCGAGCATCCCGGCTGCGAAGTGGTCGGTCTGGTGGAGAATGCGGGTGACCGGGCCGCAGCATTTGCCGCTCACTACGGCATCGAGACGGTCTACCGAGATGTCGACGCGCTGCTCGCCGGCGTGGTGCCGGAGATCGTTTCGGCCATCCTTCCGGTCAAGTACATCCACGACGTGGTGATCGCTTGCGCCGAAGCTGGCGTCAAGGTGATATCCTGCGAGAAGCCGATCGACTACGAGCTGTCGAGGGCGGACGAGACGGTGCGCGCCTGCGTGGAACGCGGCGCTCTGCTAGGTTGCGGCACCGCTCTCTACATGTGGCCGCACACCGTGGCGCTGCTCGAGTGGCTGCGGGCCGGCAACCTCGGAGAGGTCACCGGGGCGACGATTCCGGGCGGGCTGCCAACCGAGGTGTCGGGCGGCGGCTGCCACCTGCTGGCGCTGATGAGGAACCTCACCGGCCTGGAGGCCGAATGGGTCGAGGGGTGGCTGCTGCCGCCCGTGCCGGAATACGTCGCGCCGGAGGCGTCCCCGCGCGAAATCGACCGTCCTGCCTACGGCCGCATCGGACTGCAGGGCGGGGCGATCTGTACCCTGCCGGCGCCCCGACCCGAGCTTCCCATCGACTGCAACTGCGGGGTCAGCTGCGAAGGCGGCCAGGTATGGGTGACCCGGAGCGAGCCTGGCATCATTCACGGCACCGGCGCGGAAGCGAGCCCCATTCGGCCCCCGTTCCTGGACGACCCGACACCGGGTCACTGGATTGAGCCGGTCGTCGATCGGCTGGTCGTAGCGTCAGAGACCGGCGAGCTGCTCTGCACCGGTCATGACTACCGGCAGGTGCTGGAGATCGCCATCGCGCTGACGCTTTCCGCCCACGAAGGCAATCGCCGCGTGCAGCTGCCGCTTGAGGACCGCTCGGCCAGGATCTATCCCTGCCCTTACCGCATGCACGGAGGCGACGTCACCGGCTGGGAAGGCAACAGCTCCGAACCGGCGGTGATCTGAGGTGGAGGCCATGAAGGTCACGGAGATAGAGGTTCACGAGATCGGCTTGCCGTACCACGATTGGATCGCCTACGAGCTCGGTCACTACTACGGCCCGACTAGGCGCATGGTCTGCATCGCCCATACCGACACGGGAGAGATCGGCCTGGGAGAAGGGCGGGTGACCGAGGAGGAGATCGAGCGCTACGTCGGGAGCAATCCGTTCGACTGGATCGGGGACGATACGTCGCTGGCGCTGGGCACGGCGATGTACGATCTGATGGGCAAGGCGGCTGGTGTGCCGGTATACAAGCTGTTGGGCCAGAAGCACCGTTCCTGGGTGCCGGTGGCCTGCTGGACGGTGAGCACCGAGCCGCAGCGGATGGCCGCCGCAGTCGAGCGCTTCGCCGCTGCCGGCTACACCTGGATGAAATATCATCTCTCCCCGTTCGAGAACGTCTTCGCGCAGACGGAGGCGATGCAGGCGGTGGCGCCGCCCGGCTTCAGGCTTCACTACGACTTCACCGGGGGCGGTACCCACGATCTGGCCCGCGATCTACTGAAACGGCTGCAGGAATACCCGATCGCCGGATGCTTCGAGGATCCCATCGACGCCGGCGACATCGAGGGCAACATCGAGCTGCGCCGGCAGGTGCGCCTGCCGATTCTGCGTCACCAGTCGCCGCTGCGAGCTACTTTCGACCTGATAATGGGTTCCGGCGACGGCCGCATCGAAGGGCACTCCAAGCTCGCCGACGCCATCCGCTCCGCCGGTCTCTGCGCCGCCGGCAGCAAGCCGTTCTCGGTTCAGCACGTTGGCGGTAACATTACCCGCGCCATGTCGGCTCACATGATGGCGGCCTTTCCGACTGCCTACTGGCATTTCAACAGTGACACCGAGGTGTGGGCGACAGACGTGGTTACCGAGCGTCTGGAACCGATCAACGGATTCCTGCGGGTGCCGGAGGAGCCGGGACTGGGCGTCACGCTGGATCGCGACGAACTGGAGCGGCTGGCCGCCCTGGACCTTCCGGCGCCCGCACCCTTCATCCTGAAGTCGCGGTTCGCCAACGGCGCGACATTCTACTACCTGTTTGCCAGCGGCGTCGGCGGCCACTTCTTCGTCCGCCCCGACTGGACGCGGGGCCTGGTGCCCATGGGTTTCGACGCATCCGTGAGCACCGAGTACTGGGATGACGACGGCAGCCCGGAGTTCGCCGCCATGCGCGCGCGTCTGGAAAGGGAGGAGATGATCCTTGAGTGACCGCAAGCGGATCGCCGCCATCATCACGGAATACCGGGTGCCCGCCCACGCGGACGTAATCGTCGGCAAGTTCATCAAGGGATTCCCCACGGACGACGGCCTGCTCGATCCCCAGGTGGAGATTGTCTCGATGTACCTGGACCAGCTGCCGCCCAACGACATCGGCATGGCGGTGTCGGAGCATTACGGCATCCCGGTCTTCCGGAGCATCCCCAGCGCCCTCTGCCTCGGTGGCGACGAGCTGGCGGTGGACGGCGTCCTGGCCATCGCCGAGCATGGCGACTATGCGTACAACGAGAAGGGTCAGAACATGTACCCGCGCCGCTATTTCATGGAGCAGATCTGCGGCGTGATCGCCTCGCGCGGGCGGCCGATTCCAGTCTACTCTGACAAACACCTGTCGTATAACTGGCAGGACGCCAGGTGGGTCTACGAGCGCACCAGGGCACTCGAGGTGCCCTTCATGGCCGGTTCCTCGCTGCCGCTGGCCTGGCGGGATCCCTGGCTCGAGCACGAAATCGGAACACCGATAGAAGAAGCCGTTGTGATCGGCCCGGGCCAGCTGGACTCCTACGGCTTCCACAGTCTCGAGGCACTGCAGTGCATGGTAGAGCGCCGTGCCGGTGGGGAGAGTGGCGTCGCCGCGGTTCGCTACCTTGAAGGAGACCAGATCTGGACCGCGGCGGCGGCGGGGGCCTGGTCTCGCGAGCTGGCCGAAGCGGCGCTGGACCGGATCACCGACCGGGAGGAGGGACCACTCGACGGTATCTGTGACGAAGCGTACGCGATATTGCTCGAGTACCGTGACGGCCTGCGCGCCGCGGTTCTGCAGCTGCCGGGTGCCGTACATGAATGGGGCTATGCCGGCAGGGTGGACGGCCGGGTCGAGTCGACCGACATGAACACCCACCGGAGCAATCCGCACCCCATCTTCAGTTACCTGGGCCTGAACATTCAGGAGATGTTCATGACCGAGGCGGCGCAGTATCCGGTGGAGCGCACCCTGCTGGTAAGTGGGGTGCTGGAGGTGGCCGTCGATTCCAAGTTTCAGGCGGGCGCGCGCCTCGAGACGCCCCATCTCGACGTGGTCTACCAGCCATCGTCCCGCCAGCCGATCCGGCCGCGCGGAGTGCACCCCACCGGGGCCAGCATCGTCCCCTGGACCGATGAGCAGATCTGAGAGAGCAGGGTGATGGCGGAGAAAGGTCCGGATCGGTCAGGTGGTGCTGGCGGTGACGCAGCGGGCGGTCGAGGACCAGGTGATCAAGTTGAGCGGTGCAAACGGCGACACGCTCAGGGCGTTTGCGGGAAAGGTCCTGGAGCTCGTCGCACGGGAGGCCCTAGTGGCCGGCGCCAAGCGTTGATGGGGCTCACCTGCCCCGGGGCATCTACGTGCTGGCGGTCAACTTCCAGGGCGCGGACAAGAAGATCAGCTTCCAGGGCTTAGATCGGGGCCGCTGGTCGCCGGCCCTGGTCGATCTGGGCACCAGAGCGAGACAGTCACCATCGCCAACCAGGGGACCGGCACCCTAGACATTGACCGCTTCGGCGCCATCGACGATCCGTTTTCACTGGGGGCCGACGAAACGCCGTTCTCGATCGGGCCGGGCGCCTCCGTGGAGCTGGAAATCTTCTTCACGCCGAAGAGCGGCGGATTGCACCAGAGATCGCTGGAGGTCTTTTCCAATGCGCGGGAACGGGGTCTGGTCGGGGTTCGACTGCGTGGCCGAGCGGAGTAAACGCGATCACATTCGAGCTGGCAGAGTGTGCCGGCGCAGCCAGTTGAGGAGCGATAGGCAGGTATGGAGCGTGTTCTGATAACGGGCGGTGCGAGCCCGCTGGGAGGCGAGATTGCCGCCGCGATGGACGACTGTCACGTCCGGCTGCTGGACGAGGCGTGGGGGGACACAACGGTGTCCGGTCCGCGGGTCGAAGCACGGGAGGGCAGCCTGGTCGATGAAGCAGCGGTGCGCGAGGCCGTGCGCGACGTCGAAGTGGTCATCCACACCGGGGACCCCCCCCTGGACCTGCCGGGCATCGGCCGGGGGCGCGAGGAGCGGCTCCTCGACCTGGCCACCCGGGGCACCCACAAGCTCTATAACGCCGCCATTGAGGCTGGGGTCAGGCGTTTCGTCTACGGCAGTACGCTGGAGATCTTCGATGCCTACCCCGAGACCGTGTACGTGAGTGAGTTCCACCGGCCGCTGCCGACGACCGAGCCGGCTTCGCTGGCCCGCTACCTGGGCGAGATAACCAGCCGGGAGTTTGCTCGCGACTATTCTGTCAGCGTGACGACGCTGCGCCTGGGACGAATGGTCTACGAGGAGGATGTGGCCGGCCGGGACCGCGACCTGATGTGGCTGGACTGGCGCGACGCCGCCGCCACATTCCGCGCAGCCAGCACGCTGGATCGCAGCAGCGAAATGTCCTGGTGCGGACTCACGTTTTCCGGCCGTTACGCGCTGTTCCACGTGTGCGCGCCGGCCGAGAATCCAAGGTTCGTCGGTCGTGCCCATACTTTGCACGAGCCGGTACATGGTTTCGGCTGGAAGGGAGAGCGGACGTGAAGAGGAAAGTGTTGCTGCTCGGCGGCTCGGGATTGATCGCACCCAACCTGATGGCGGGGCTCGATCCCTACTACGACGTCACCCTGGCCGATGTGAAGCCGCACCCGGACGGACGCGAGATCCTGACCGTCGATATTTCAGACTACGAACAGGTACGCGAGGCGGCCACCGGCATGGACGCGCTGATGAACTGGACGGTGGTGCGGGACGACCCGGATCTGAGCTTCCACGTCAACACTCGCGGTGCGCTCAACGTCATGAAGGCGGCGGCGGAGCACGGCATCACCAAAGTGGTCCACAGCGGCCCGCAGTACGTCCGCTACTATTATGACCACGACTTCGACATCACCGACGTTCCCAGGGCGACCGGGGTGGGCTACTACGTGCTCACCAAGACCCTGTCAGGGGAGATCTGCGCCGCCTACGCCCGCGCCCACCAGATCCACACTGCCTGCTTCCTCTTCAACGGGCTGGCCGCTGCACCGACGGAGCCGAGGCGGGGCGACTACCCGCCGTTCACCGTGGTCTGGGAGGACCTACACCTGGCCGTGCGCCTGGCGCTGGAGATCGAGGCGATTCCCGATCTCTATCAGGAGTTCAACATGACCAGCTACGAGGGGCACGGGAAGTACAACTCCGACAAGGCGCGGCGCATCCTAGGTTGGGAGCGGACGAGCGACTGGGAGCGCTTCTACCGACGAGAGCCCTAGGCCACTGCGGCTGGAGGGCGTCGGCGATGCCCCGTGTGGCGGAAGTGGCCTGGTCCTACCCGTGCAGCGCGGTCGCCAACGCCGTGATGGCGGCTGCCGCCTCGCGCACCTGGCTCTCGCTGATGCCCAGGTGCGGGATTGCCCGGATAAGGTGGCGCCCCGGCGCGCTGACCCGGACTCCGGTCTCCTGGTGCAGGCGGGCGGCGAAATCCTTGGCCAGCGTGTCGAGAGCCGAGATGTCGAAACGAACCATGTTGCTCTGTACCGCCTCGGGATCGATGGCGATACCCGGGGCGCTGGCGATGCCGCGTGCCAGGATCTTCGCGTTGGCGTGGTCCTCGGCCATGCGCTCGACGTTGTTCCTGAGGGCGTAGACGCCGGCGGCGGCGACGATGCCGGCCTGCCGCATGGCCCCGCCGATCCGCTGCTTCCACTGCCAGGCCTCACCGATGAAGTCGCTCGAGCCGGCGAGCACTCCGCCGACCGGGGCGCCCAGCCCCTTGCTCAGATCGATCCAGACGGAATCGAAGGTCGCCGTGTACTCGGTGGCCGGGATGCCGGTGGCGACGACGGCGTTGAGCAGTCGGGCGCCGTCCATGTGGGTGAAGGCCCCCTGCTCGCGGGCGAAGGCGCAGACGGCCCGCATCTGCTCCAGCGGCCAGATGAAGCCTCCGGGCCGGTTGGTGGTCTGCTCGACGGAGATGCCGCTGATGCCGGGCCAATAGCGGGTGGCGGCGTCCATGATCTGCTGCATCTGCTCGGGCGTGTACTGCCCGCGCTCGCCGTCTATGGGGTAGAGGGTGCAGCTGGCCATGACGGCCGTGCCACCCGACTCCGAGATCAGCGGGTGAGCACTGCGATCCACCAGGACCAGGTCGCCCGGGTTACAGTGTACGGCGAAGGCGATCTGATTACACATGGTTCCGGAGGGCAGGAAAACAGCCGCCTCCTTGCCCAGCAGCTTGGCGACCATGTCCTGGAGCTCGTTGACCGTCGGATCCTCGCCTTTCTGCTCGTCGCCGACCTCGGCCCGGCACATGTAATCGCGCATCTCGGGCGTCGGCAGGGTGGAGGTATCGCTGTAGAGGTCGATGCGGATCTCGGGCTGGCCCACGGGTCGGGGTGGCTGCACGGGTGGCTCCTTCGGTCGGATGCTGGTCGTCTTGAGCAGGTTGCGGGAGCGCTAAATTAGCTGGAGATGGGTGGATGATCAAGCTGAGGTACGGATTTGATGTGGTGAAGATAGTGCTGCTTGAGGTGATATTCCTGTTAGG